>JAEXHR010000335.1 GCA_023449855.1 Pseudomonadota bacterium
CCGGGGTTGAAGTCGGCAAACTCCACCTCGACCATACACCTCGATGGCCACCCAGGATCACACCGTGGACGGCACTGAAATTACACCAGCTCCTCGGACGCTACCCATCCGCTCATATTCGAGCCGCGCGAAATCAGCCTCGATGTAGCGGTCGGCCGAAATATCCTCGTCGCCGAGGAAGCTGTAGGCCTCCGAGCGAACCCAATCGGGAGCAGGCACTGCATCGCGAGCGATGATCTCCTGGGTGCTGATCGCCGGGCAGCGGGCGCTGCCCTTCTGCAATTTCGCGTCGGCATAGTTCATGAGCTTGGTCCTCCTGATGGCCAGGAAGTACGCCCGGGGCTGCGTTCCCCTTGTTGATGCGGATCAAATTGAGCGTTGACCCGCAGCGCAGCTCGCTTGCCTGAGGAGGCAGAACATTGCTCGGAGTAGAGGCGGCCGCAGACCTGATCGCGGCGCTAGCGCCCAGGGGCAAGAAACGCCCGCTTCGCTGACCGGCGAGACGCGGCCACAGGATGCGCTTGCACGCCGAGCGCTGTCATTCGAGCTCCAGATCGAGGATCGGACCGTCGAAGTTGCCGCCGAGCTTCCGGTTCGCGGCGGCCAGCCGTTCACCTTCCGCGCCCGCGATATAGCCGTCAATGAGCCGCTGGTAATTGCTGATCAGCCCTTCTCGCTCCTTTGACAGCCGCAACACGTCGAGCCCTTCGGAATGCAGCCCTTTCTGCTGGATCGGGATGTTGGAATAGTCCTGGCGGGGGATCATCGGAAAGTCCTGGCTGTCGAACGGCAGCACGGTGGACTCGCGCACCGGCTCAGGTTCCTGGCCTTCGGGAAAGTGGGTCAGCGACCAGATCTCGAAAAGACAGCTTTCCGGCCCAAGCGGACGGATCCGGTATGACGACATCGAGGTGAAGTAGGTTAGCAGGAAGTAGTGCGGGAAGAGGTATTCGACCGCTTCGACCGGATGCTCCTGCATAACCTGCACGAGATCAGGCACGTCCTCACCCCGCTCGCGCAGCTGCTTCGTGATCGCCTCGCAGACCATCCCATACCAGGTCATCATGGCGACCTGCGGATCTTCGGGTAGCTCGGCATGTTCGAACTGCCGGGCGATCTCGACTTCCTTGCCGTGAACGAGCCCGGCCATTCCGGCACTGAGCAGTTCCATGGAATCCAGCGCTTCGCAGACGTTTTGCCGTGCGGACGCGTTGGGGTTGACCGTGGGTCCGAGCCCGCCGGTCTCGTTTCCGTACCGGCTGTTGTAGAGGCTAGGCTGCGCATGCTGAAGCTGCGGGTGCGTCTTCATCACGTGGTAGCCTTCCATGAAGGCTTCCATCGCCACCTTCCAGTTCGCCGGAAGCACAGTGGCGAACCACCATTCCGACCTGAGCTTGCTCATACCGCGCGCTTCCAGCCGGTCGAGCACGGGTCCCAGGCTCTCACGCAGCGAAGGCGCATCGGGGTTGTGATTGATGAAAGCGCAGCCGCCCCAGGTCTCTACCCGCACCGGCCGCAAGGCGAGCTCGTCCTTGTCCAGCAGCTCCTCATCGAACAGGTGGCGGCCATAGACGAAGGTGCCCGCGGCTCTGCCAGTCGGTGAGCTGCTTCAGCGTCGGCTCGGGCGTGTGATAGAGCTGCGAAGCCCACATGGTGTGGACGACCCGCAAGCCGTCGATCCGCGCCTTGGTCTCGTCGGGAAGATCGTCATAGGCGGCATAGCAATTGGCAAATTCGGTGTTGCCGCCCCAGGTCGGCAGGACCTTGCTGGTCAGGATCGAGCCGCGCACGGGGACATCGTTCATCGTCCCGTCGATGTGCCAGAACAACGATCCCTTGAGATATTCGACGACTTCCTGGTTGATGCTCTTGTCGAGAGAAATCGGGAATACGGCCTTGTTGCGAAAGCCGATCTCCGTCGCGTTGCCGCCGAGCGCGTTGGTGCACCTGAATTGCGCGCAGTCAAAGATCGACCTGAGAACAGCGTTACCACGGTGTTCGATCAGGCCGCTCACAAGATCGGCATGGTCGTGCAGGCTCAAGGACAGACCGCTCATGGACACCTCATTTTTCTCAGAGTTGCTGGGCCATTACCAGTGGCAGCTGTCGCTCTACGCGGCGATCGGCATTGCGGCGCTCACCTTCGCCGGCAAGCATCTGGCCTTGCTCGTTCCAACCTTCCGCGCGGAGTACGCTCGCAACCAGGCTGCGCGGGACACGAAGATGGCGAAGCCGAACTACGCCGCCAATCAGGCGTGGAATCGTAGATGGGGTCCAGTCTTCATGGGGCTGATCTTCGTCTTCATCCTGCCCTTCTGCCTGACAGCGGAGCCCCAGGCGTGGTGGAACGTCGCGCTCGATATCGTCGTGATTCTGCTGTTCTACGATTTCTTCTACTACCTGGTGCACCGGTTCCTGTTTCATGACGGCGGTTTCCTGGGAGGCCCCCTCATGTGGGTCCACGCGGTTCACCACCGTCAGCACAACCCTTGCCGGCAGGATTCCAGCTACATCCACCCGCTGGAAGTCGCCATGGGGCTTGGGCTCTACGCCGGATCGATTTTCGTGCTGTCTCAGCTGATGGGGCCTTTCCATGTCGTGACGATCGTCATCACCTGGGTCGCCTTCTCGCAGATCAACCTTCACAATCATGACCTGTGGGAATCCGATCGTTTTCCCTTCCGCTATCTGGCGACGATGTCGCGGATGCACCACAATCATCATGCCCGCTTCACCGGCGGCAATTTTGCGACGATCACGCTGCTCTACGACTGGCTGTTCGGGACGCTCGATCAGGGCGAGGGATATGGGCGAAAGCCGTCCCGGTCGGGCGGGAAGAGCGGCCAGCGCGATGTTCCGCTGACATAGACCTGCTGATGGGAAATGCTTGGTGTGCCCCTGCAAAGGGCACACCATTGGCTGTCCTGACAAGCCTGGCGGAGACCAACGGTTCAGGCGGTCGGCGCAGCCTGGCGTACGCGGATGATCGCTAATTCGCGCTCGCGACCGTCGCGATCGGGCCAGAGAATGGACTGGCCTGGTGACACGCCTCGAAGAGGAGACCCGGATCGGCAAAGGCGGGACCCTGGCGGCGCAGCTGTCGCGGCTCGACCT
>JAEXHR010000372.1 GCA_023449855.1 Pseudomonadota bacterium
GCGGCGGTTCGTGCTGTCGCTTGATGCCGGAGGCCATGATCTCGTCATAGGCGCTACGCATGCCGAACAGCTTCAGCGTGCCCATCATGTCGAGGATTTGGGATCGTTCCATATCAGCTTGCCCTCCGAAGGCTGATGTCAAGGGCGGCTGGTCTTTAAGTGATGACGAAAAGGAGTTCGTTTACAAAGGTTTGCGAGAAACGCGAGTAGAGCTTCCAACTCACAGGTTTTCCGCGTAAGCACGGCGTAAGCAATAGGCACCCATAGCTCAGCTGGATAGAGCGCTACCCTCCGAAGGTAGAGGTCTCAGGTTCGAATCCTGATGGGTGCGCCATCCCTGCCTTGATTGACTTCTGGGTCGAGCGACTGCTCCCCATTCGAAGCTACTCAGACTTACGTCACAGTTTGGTCTGTGACGGCGGGGCGGAGTAGACCCACTCCAGTTTCCACAACTTTGAGCCGGGCTTGGAGCACGGACATCACCTGCGATGAGCTCCGATACTCGGCCTTCCCTGTATGGCCCAGTGCCAGCCCCGGCCGGCAGAGGCCTGCGCCTCATCGCGGCGGTGTATGTTCTGTGAACCGTTTGCTTTCAAAGCCTGGCCGCCGACCCCACCGAGATGTCCCCCGATTTTCGGCTTATTAAGACACGCCAGTCCCGAAATTGATGGTGCCATGTGTATCCGCCGGGTACACATAGGGCCATGAAGGACTCAGGGCTTCGCATCCGCATTGAGCGGGATTTAAGGGAGAAATTCCTAGCAGCATGCCGGGAGCAGGACCGGCCTGCTGCACAAGTCATTCGCGAATTTATGAAGAATTACATCAGTTTGCACACCAGTAATGCGGGCGCTTCAAGAGTCGGGGCGGAGAAGAAATGAACGCGGTTGAAATTGAGCAAGCCGTTAGCGATTTGGCCGAGCGCCCATTCGACCCAGTGGAATTCCCCTTCGCGTTTCTAGAGGCCTTCGGCAACAAGGAAACCACTATCAAGCGCCTGCGAAGCGGCGTGTCGAACAAGTCGGACATGGGCGGAGTCCTCCAAACTAACAACATCCATATCGTTAGCTGCGCCGTGGGAGAGGTCACGAAAACCCTTCTCGCGCTAAGGGCCAGTCCAGCCACCTCGCGGGCCAAGGCGAAGTTCGTGCTCGCGACGGATGGCGATATGTTCGAGGCGGAAGATATCGAGAGCGGCGAGACCGTCGCGTCCGCATATGGGGATTTTCCTGATCATTTCGGCTTCTTCCTGCCGCTTGCAGGGATTTCGACCGTTCAGCAAATCCGCGATAACTCGTTCGACATCAGAGCGACTAGTCGCCTCAATCGCCTCTATGTCGAGCTTTTGAAGGACAATCCTGATTGGGGCACGGCAGAGCGGCGGCCCGACATGAATCATTTCATGGCGCGCTTGATCTTCTGCTTTTTCGCCGAAGACACAGACATCTTCAGCAAGACAAGGCTATTTACCGACACAATCGATAAGATGAGCGCGAAAGACTCGTCAAACACCCATAGTGTCATAGGCACGCTCTTCCGCGCAATGAACACCAAAGGCGAAGATCGAAGTTCGGCGTCTCTTCCTCGATGGGCCGAGCCGTTTCCCTACGTGAACGGCGGGCTGTTCTCGGGAAACACGGACGTACCGAGCTTCAGCCGGATCGCGCGATCATATTTAATCCATATAGGGAAGCTCGACTGGAGGCAGATCAATCCCGATATTTTTGGGTCGATGATCCAAGCCGTCGCAGACGACGAAGAGCGCAGTGCGCTCGGGATGCACTACACCAGCGTGCCGAACATTCTGAAGGTACTGAATCCGCTATTCCTCGATGATTTGCGGCAGCGGCTCGAAGAAGCTGGCGACAACGCTCGCACGCTATTTAATCTGCGCAAACGCTTATCGAAAATCAGAGTGTTCGATCCAGCCTGCGGCAGCGGAAATTTCCTTGTCATTGCCTACAAGGAAATGCGCGATATCGAAGCCACTATCAACACGCGGCGTGGCGAAGCCGATCGACCTTCTGATATCCCGGTGACGAACTTCCGCGGTATCGAGTTGCGTGACTTCCCTGCAGAGATTGCGAGACTTGCGCTCATAATTGCAGAGTACCAGTGCGACGTGCTCTATCGAGGCCAAAAGCTGGCTCTTGCGGACCTGTCCGTCGTCAGAACATTTGGCACAGGTCGCGGCGTAAATTAGCGGAGTGCGGGCCTCGTCTGTTGTTGGGTTTTAGGCGGCGAGCTTACGGTGTTGCAAGCGCCGATGTTCAATGGTCTGTCGCTTGATCCTTTCGCGTTGTTTGATGATGGCTGGTGCCCTGCCGAAGTAGGCGTCTGCGGGCGTCACGTTGTTTAGGCTCTCGTGGTATCGGCGGTGGTTGTAGTGCTCGACGAAGGTCTCGATCTGGGCCTCAAGGTCGCCGGGCAGGAAGTAGTTCTCGAGCAGGATGCGGTTTTTAAGGGTCTGGTGCCAGCGCTCGATCTTGCCCTGGGTCTGGGGGTGCATCGGGGCGCCGCGCACGTGGCTCATCTTGTTGGCCTCGATGTATTCAGCCAGTTCGCCCGCGATGTAGCTGGGACCATTGTCGCTGAGCAGCCGGGGCTTGTGCAACACCGTGGCGCTGTCGCATCCGGATGCGACCAACGCTACATCCAGCGTGTCGGTCACATCCTCGGCCCGCATGTTGGTGCACAACTTCCAGGCGATGATGTAGCGCGAGAAGTCGTCGAGCACGGTGGAGAGATACATCCAGCCCCACCCGATGATCTTGAAGTAGGTAAAATCGGTCTGCCACATCTCGTTCGGCCGGGTCGTCTTGGTATGGAACGCATCAGCCGCTTTCACCACGACGTATGCCGGGCTGGTGATCAGATCGTGGGCCTTGAGCAGGCGGTAAACCGTAGCTTCGGACACAAAGTATTGGCGCTCATCGGTAAATCGCACCGCCAGTTCGCGCGGTGACAGCTCGGACTGCTCCAGCGCCATTTCGACGATCTGGTCCTGCACCTCGGGCGCGATCCGGTTCCACACCCGGCCTGGAGCCGATGGCCGATCCGCCAACGCCTCCGGGCCGCCTGCGAGGTAGCGGTCATACCAGCGGTAGAACGTCCGCCGGGCGATGCCGAGTTGGTCCAGCGTTCGCTTGGCAGGCAGGTGGGACTGCTCGACGATCCTGATGATCTCGAGCTTCTCGGATGCGGGATACCTCATTCTTCGTCGCCCCCATCCGCGATCATGCTTTTTTTGAGCAAACGGTTTTCCAGCGTCAGGTCGGCCACGCATTCCTTCAGGGCGCGGGCTTCGCGGCGCAGATCCTGCACCTCGCCAGTGGTCGCGGCACGGGCGGTATCACCGGCCAACCGGCGCTTACCTGCTTCCATAAACTCCTTCGACCAAGTGTAATACAGGCTCTGGGCGATGCCTTCCTTGCGGCACAGCTCTGCGATGCTGTCCTCACCACGCAGGCCGTCCAGCACGATGCGGATCTTTTCTTCGGCAGAGAAATGGCGCCGGGTTGCTCGGCGGATATCCTTGACCACCCGCTCAGCTGGGGCCTTCTTGGGAGGGGATTTTTTCACGGAGGGTTGGGTCTTCATCTTCGTTCCTTCGTCACTACGACGAAGCCCCAACCCTCCTTAAATCACAACCTCAAATCTGTGCCATTGGTGCTGACGGGGGACAGGTGCCATGAAACGATCCGATCCTTTGAGTAGCAGACCTATCGGCTAACTTCGAAAAGGAACCACGCTCGGCGTTCCGCCTCGTCGGTCCAGGTATCGATCAGGCCGGAGGTCGCGTTGTCCTTCGCCTCGTCGGCGACGTCCTTTGCGCGGCGCAGCGACTCGACCATGTGAAGATTATCGGCGCGCAGCTCCGCCAGCATGTCCTGCGGCGTGACGAATTCCGCGTCGTTGTCCTTGATTGTCTGGTGGCGGGCGATATCGCCGATCGATCGTATGGTCGTATTTCCGGTCTTCCGGGCGCGCTCCGCCATCGCATCGGTCGCTGCTAGGATCTCCGCAGCTTGCTCATCAAGAAGCAGATGGTAGTCCCTGAAGTACGGGCCCGAGACATGCCAGTGAAAGTTCTTGGTCTTGAGGTAGACCGCATAGCTGTTCGCCAAAATGATCTTCAACGCATCCGCGACCGTCATGGTCGCGTTTTCGTCGAGGTCAGATGGTGAAGGCACGGTTGCAGCACTGGAATTTGTCATCGCGTGAACTTCCTCGATGAGGGCTTGCGCAAAAGATCAGCGCCGATTCTCTGGCACGCTGAGGTATAGAAGATGAATTTACCTCAGATCGAAGTCCAATGGCCTGTGTCTATAGTTTCGATAGTTCTGGCGACCAGAAGGGGCGCTTGGAGCGGCATGGGAGCATAGGAAGGCAGTGAACCCCACATGCTCATCAGGCATTCGGCTGATAGCCCAATACGAAAGCGATAACCTTCTCCGAGGACATCTCGCACGGCTTCAGCGACGCACTGCCCGAAGCAACGCGATACAGATTGAAGCTGACTATGTCGTTCCCGGCTAGTTCTCGAGCAAAAAGGCTGTTCCTCCGTCCATCCTCCGACCGACGAACCGTCACGCCGAAACGCCTGTCTTCGTAAGCGCCTTCGCTATACCCCTCAGGCAGGCGCTCGAAAGCCGTATCGAATTCTGGATGGTCCATTCTGCATCACCGCCAATCGGCCTTCGCCCTGCGAACGTGAGCGCCGCGCCATGCGATTGGGGTCATCGCGTCAGTCTGACGTTGCGGCCCCAAAGAAACCCCGCGTCATTAGCGCTAGCGAAGTCGGGGTCCACGTAGATGAAAACACGCTTGATAAGCGTGCCGTCGAACTCGAATACGTTGGCGAAACGGCCTTCGGACCGGCCTTCAACCGGCCACGCCGTGCCGTCAGCCATAACGCCACCTTCAAAGCCTTCGACGATCACGTGGTCGCCGGCTACGTGGAAGGTCATGCGATCGAAATCGTGCTCGATCCGCTGAAGCGACCCCAACAGACCCTTGGCGACTTCCATGAATTCGGCTTTGCCATATCCAACTCCGAACTTCGGGAAGTACGTCACGACATCGTCAGTCAGAATATCGAGAATGGTGGGATCTCCACTGTCGATTTTCCGGAAATAGTCGGTGGCGATGGCGATGCGCTCTTGGGTTAGCTCTGTATTCGGCACTCTATGAACTCCTGAAATGCGGAAGCTTTATCCACTATGGCTTCGAGAATAATGGGCCCTGCAGGATCAGCCGATCTGCTGCCCGGATTTCAACGGAGCGCTGAGGCGCGGAAGCGATCGTCCTTCAGCTATCCGCGTGACACGCCCGTCGCGCATCGTTTCAGACCAGGACGCCCCCTGACACATCTATCACCGCGCCAGCTGTGTAGCTTGCAGCGGGACTAACGAGGTAACTGACGGCGCCCGCCACTTCTTCAATCGTGGCGATCCGACGGATGGGATGCATATCGATGACGGCCTGCGGAAAATTCTCAGCAACTTCTCCGGTCATGTCCGTCGGCATGATGCCAGGTTGGACCACATTGACGGTAATGTTGCGTGGGCCAAGATCGCGCTGCACCCCTCGGGCATATCCTGTGATCGCTGCCTTGGTTCCTGCGTAGTCGGCAATTCCCGGCACGATCGCTCGGGTACCCAGGCCGGAACCGATGAAGACAATGCGGCCACCGTCAGAGATTTTCTGGGCCGCCGCGCGCGTGATCGCCACGGTCCCAAGCACATTGACCATCCACTGCCTGTCGAACGCAGCGGAATCGAGCGTCGGATCGTCGACCAATTTTCCTTGGACGGCGATTGCGGCGTTGTTGATCAAGATGTCGAGCTTGCCGAGTTCAGCTACGACCTGCTCGACCATGGGCTTGGCGGCGGACGTATCCGCTTGATCGCATCGGATCGCGAGAGCGCGAACGCCTTTGGCCCTCACCACCTCGGCGACGGACTCGGCTTTATCGGCCGAAGCAGCGTAGGTGATAGCAATATCGGCTCCCTGATCGGCGAGCGTCGCCGCCAGCACGGCGCCAAGGCCCCGAGAGCCACCCGTGATGATAGCGACTTTGCCGTCCAAAACTTTCGACATCGGCGGTTCCTTTTTGAAGTCTAATGGCCGGCTGACGGCTAAGCGACGTTGACGCCTTTCCAGAAGGCGATGTGATCCTTGATGGAGTGCGCCGCCGGAGAAGGGTCGGCGTACGTCCAGGCGGCGTTTGCATTGCGCCGGTCGCCGACCTGGAGATGGAAGTATTGCGCCGTCCCCTTCACGGGACAGACAGACGTGTACTCGCTCGGTTCCAGATACTGCCGGTCAACCGATTGAGGCGGGAAATAATGGTTTCCGTCCACCACCACAGTCTCGTCGCTGACCGCGAGGATGACATCGTTCCAAACTGCTGAGACCAAACCGGAATCCTCTCTTGTCGTTCAGCCACTTGCATCGCCCAGTGGCCCTATCGGGCGGGACAAATCAGTTTGCCGGGGTTGTCCGGCAAGCAGCTTGTCGAGCGAGCCAGTTGCATCGAGCGCAACGAGATCGTCGGAGCCGCCGACATGCGTCTCGTTGATGAAGATCTGCGGCACGGTGCTTCGCCCCGACGACTCGATCATCGCCTTCCGGTGTGCAGGATCGGCTTCGATATCAAGCTCGGTGAATGCCACGCCCTTCTCTTGGAGGAGCGCCTTCGCGCGGCGGCAGAACGGGCACCAACTCGTGGTGTAGATGAGGACTTCAGGCTTCATGTCGTGTCTCCAATCGTTGAGGGATGACGGGCCGGCCGGATTCGCGGGGGCCATCCGAAGGTGAAGGCAAAGGCTTGCGCCCCGGGGTAGAGAAGCTCGATTTCGAAGGTGCACTCGTGGACCTCGCCGCTTTGGCGTCCGAGTTGGTTGAGGCGCTGGGCATCACGCCGCCATCTTTCGGACCGTGTCCAAAACCCGGTCTTGCCGGTATGGCTTGGCGAAGAACACAACGTCCGCTGGAACGACGGCCTCGACCGGCCAAGGCCTCCCGGACGTGATGATGATCTGAATGGTCGGCCACCGCCGGCGGATGCAAATGGCGAGCATGATGCCATCGATCCCGCCGGGCATGTTCACGTCCGTGAACACGACGCGCACATCCAGTCGTTCCTCCAAGGTCATGAGCGCGGCGGATGCATTCGGCGCCTGCAAGACTTCGAAGCCCGCCTCCTCGATCATGTCCGTCGCAAACAGACGGAGAAGTGGTTCGTCTTCGACGACGAGCACCACGGGTTTCACCATTCCACCCATACTCCCATCAACCTTGAACCAGGTGACGCATGGAGGCGTGCAGATCGGCCGTTAACCCGGCGGGCTCGAAGCGAACATCGACGCCTCCGGTGCCGACCAGGCCGATGTTGATCAGCTTCGATCCAAAGCCTCGGCGAGTTGGCGGCACAACCGGTGGCCCACCCCGTTCTCGCCATTTTACGCGGAGAAGGTCGTCGTCCTGGCCGACTTCGACATCCCACGACAGCGAGACGTGGCCGTCGTCACTGGTCAGCGCGCCGTATTTGCAGGCGTTCGTCAGCAACTCGTGGACGATGAGGGAAAACGAGAGCGCCGCTCGTGGCCCCAGCGCCACCGCCGGCCCACTCATGTCGACCCGATCTGAGAACCCGATCGCGTCGATCACTGTCGCCGCGACAGCTTGTAGATCAGCTTGTGTCCAACTCCTTTGAAGCAAGGCGTCGTGCGCCGCGCTCAAAGCCATCAGCCGACGCTCGAAGGCGTAGACCGCTTCGCGATCGGTGACGCTTCGCAGCGTTTGGCTCGCGATGGCCTGCACCATGGTGAGCATGTTCTTCAGGCGGTGAGCAATTTCGCCGTTCACTATGAGTTGCTGCTGCTCGGTACGATGCCTCGCGACGCCTGCCTCGAGCCGGTCTGCCGCACTTCGCAGGAACGAGATTTCCTCTGCGGGCCAAGGTCGGGGATGCGCCGAATGAACGAAGAAAACGGCGATGGTTTTGCCACGATCTCGAACCGGCATGTCGACCAGCGACCGAACGCCGACCCGCATTGCGCTCTCTAGATTGTGCAGAGTGCGATCGTCGGTCAGGGCGTCCCAAACAACGAGAGGGTCGCCAACGACGAGCGGCTCGCGCAAGTTCCCGTACTCGTCGAGACGGTGGCGCCCGGCAATGCTCACGGCCCCGGGCGCCGTCCAATCGGTTTCGACGTCGATCGTATCGACGTCCTCGTTGACGGATCCGAACCCGGCTCGGTCCGCGGAGAGCGCTCGGCCGACGATGGCGGCGGTCGCCGAAGCCATCTCTGCGGTATCGTGGCTGCTCCGAATGGTCTCGCCGATCTCGACCAAGGCAGTCTGCAGGGCTGTGAGGCGCTCGCTCGCGGTTGCGATCCGGCGCAGCTCGAGATTTTCGCTGGCGAGACGGGCAAGCGCCTGCAGCATCGCCTTTTCCATCTCGCTGAGCCCTTTAGGCCGCGGAACGGTATCGATGACGCACAGGCGACCCACGATCGCTCCGGATCGCAGGACGAGCGGTGCGCCAGCGTAGGCGCGAAAGTGCCTGGCACCTGTGACGAGCGGATTGCGCTTGGTCCGCGCATCATTTGTGAGATCGACGATCTCGAGAAGATCGCCCTGATCGATCTCGATCCGACAGACCGAGTGTTCGATCTCCGTCTCGCATACCTCAAGCCCGTACTTGGCTTTGAACCATTGCCGGTCAGTATCCAGCAGGGTGATGAGCGCGATGGGAACGTCACAGGCCTTTGCGGCGACAAAAACGAGATCGTCGAAGGCTTGCTCATCCGGTGTGTCGAGCACCATGAGGTCTGCAAGCGCCCGCGCCCGTTGTGCCGCCCCGAAATCGGTTCTGTCAGCGCTCAGGCTCACCGCAGTTCTCCTGGATGATGCCGCGAAGGTCGAGCGTGGCCGATCATCGGCGTTTCCCGCGTCATGTCAGTGCCCCCTCATGCGGGGCGGCCACTGCGATGACGGCACGCCCGCTTGGCCGCTCTGATCGGCGATGGGGTCACCGACGGCGAGGACGATCTTGCCCTGGATATGGCCTGCCTCTGCGCGTTCGTGAGCGGCGGCTGCTTCGGAAAGAGGGTATGTGCTGTCGACGGCGACGCGAACCGCACCGCTGTCGAGCAAGCGAGCTAGCTTGGCCAACTGGTCGCCACTGGAACGCACCTGCGTCGCCGAAACGGTCACTCCCCGGTCGGCAGCTTCATCATGTCCGGCAAAACCAAGGGGAAAAATCGGGAACAGCGCTCCGCCCCGACGTATGGTCCGAAGGAAGCGGCCGGAGGTCGGACCTCCGACGGCATCGACGACAAGATCGATGTCTCGCACATCGTCTTCGGGTTTGGTCTTCGTGTAGTCGATGAACTCGTCGGCACCCAGTTCGCGGAGGAACGCTTCGTGCCGGGTTGAAGCGACAGCGATGACACGCGCGCCTTCGTGCTTTGCCAACTGCAATGCCAGATGACCGACACCCCCTGCAGCGCCGTTGATCATAACGCTCTTCCCAGCCAACGGGACCGGGCTGTGGCGCTCGGACTGCAGCGGGTTCTGCTCGTTATGGCCTAGCTCGATCAGGAACTGCCAAGCGGTCAGCCCCGACATGGGAACGGCGGCTGCATGAATGTGGTCCAGGTGTCGGGGCTTGGCCGCAAGGTCGGAAGCAGGCGCGGAAACATACTCGGCGTATCCCAGGCTCTCGCCGAAGCTGGGAAAGCGGATCATTCCGAAAACTTCATCGCCCGGCGAGAACGCGGTCACATCGTCGGCGACCTTCTCGACGATCCCGGACACATCCGAGCCCGGTATGGCGGGGAATGTCACCGACGGCCGCCACTCGGGCGGCAGAGCCTTGTATCCCTCGCGGAGATACCAGTCGGGCGGGTTGAGGCCTGCCGCTTGTACACGGACGAGCACCTCTCCCGGCTTTATCACAGGTGTCGGCGCGTCCTCATAGCGAAGAACATCGGGAGCGCCGAACTCATGGAAGCGGATCGCCTTCATTTTTTTCGTCCTCCGATCAGATGCGTTCGAGGAGGGCGACAGTGCCTTGACCACCATCGGCGCAGATGCTGACGATCCCTCGAGATCCGACCGGCATGGCCCACAGCTCTTTCACAGCTTGGCTGAGATCACGCGCGCCGGTCGCGCCGAAGGGATGTCCGATGGCTACCGAGCCGCCGTTCGGATTGACGCGATCCCAATCGAAGTTGCCCATCTCAGCCGAAACACGGGCCTTCTCTCGGACCCAGTTCGGATCGGTGATGGCCGCGACGTTGGCCAGCACCTGTGCCGCGAAGGCCTCGTGGATTTCCCAAAGTGCGATGTCGGCGAAGCCAAGGTGATGGCGCGCGAGAAGTCGTGGAATGGCATATGACGGCGCCATCAGCAGCCCCTCCGTGCGCAGGTCGACCGCCGAGACTTCGTAGTCGATTATCCGCGCATAGGGCGTGCCATCGGGCAGCCTCTTCAGACCCTCCTCGTTGGACACCCAACAGCCGGCCGCCCCATCCGTGATGGGGGAGCTGTTGCCGGCTGTCAGGCTACCCATTCCGCTCTCACGATCGAAGGCGGGCTTCAAACCGGATAGACGTTCGGCGGATGTGTCCGCGCGCGGGTTCGCATCGCGGGAAAGCTCCGGCAACGAGATCACGAGGTCATCGAAGAAGCCGCCGTTCCAGCCGGCGACGGCGCGCTGGTGGCTTTTTAGAGCCCAGTCATCCTGAGCCTCACGCGAGATGCGCCACGCCTTGGCGGTCTCCTCCATGTGATCGCCCATCGTCCTGCCCGTAAGGCGGTTGGCCCAGCCCTTCGTGGGGAGCACATAGTCTTGAGGGGTCAACGCCCCCAGGGCGGCAAGTGCTGCGGCCGGATCCTGCGCGAAGAGATCGGTGAGTCGTTTAGATGCCTCAGCGGTGAGAGCGAGCGATGGTCGGCTCATGACCTCAGACCCGCCGACCAGTATCAGGTTGAGCCCGCCGCCGAGCATCCCGGCTGCGGCGAAGCTCGCGGTCATGCTGGTCGAGCACGCTAGGACTACGGAGAATGCTGGAACGTTGGGGTTGAGCTTCGCGTCCAGCCAGATTTCGCGAGCGATATTGCTCCAGCCCAGGTTCGGGATGACGGTTCCCCAGATCGACAGATCGGGCTCCGCAAGCTTCGCCATTTCTTGGACGACTGGCACTGACAATGAGGCCGCGTCATAATTTGCCAGCGCTCCTCCGCCACGGCCGAATGGTGTCCGCAAGCCTGCGGCTATGAAAACTGGTTCAGCGAAGCGGCTCACGGTGATCTCCCAAAGCAAAAGATTTTAATTAGACGAGGTGGCGTGGTGCGGTCCGCTGACGGCAGGCGCCGCCCGTCAGGGCGTCTCCCCATCCCTGAGGTCGATGACCATCTTTCCGATGTTTTTTCCGGCGAAGAGATCGAGGAACGCCGAAGGGGTTCTCTCGAGGCCGTGAACAACCGTCTCCTGCCATTTGACCTTCCCATCGGCGATCCACCGGGTGACGTCGCGCTGGAAATCCTCCCAAACCGACATGTTGTGGATGGTGACGAAGCCTTGCAGCAGGAGGCTCTTCTCAATAACCGCATAGATATTGCGGGGACCGACCGGCTCGCTATTGTATTGCTCGATCATTCCGCACAGAGCGAAGCGTGCGAAGTCATTGGCCGCCTCAAGCGCCGCTTCCAGGTGCGTGCCACCGACGTTGTCGAAATAGATGTCGACACCCTTAGGCGCAGCTTCGCGAAGTGCTGCGACCATGTCGTCCGTATTCTTGTAGTTTATCGTGGCATCAGCGCCTGCTTCCTCGCGCAGCCAACGCAATTTGTCCTCGCCGCCCGCGGACGCAACGACTCGGCATTCCTTGATCTTTGCGATTTGGACAGCGAGCGATCCGACCGAACCCGCTGCTGCTGACACGAACACAGTTTCGCCAGCTCGCGGCTTTCCGATCTGGAGCATGCCGATGTAGGCGGCGAAGCCTGGGAAACCGAGCGGGCCCAGATACGCCTGCTCTGGAATCGTCGTATCGATCTTAGTAGCGGATGCGGCGTCGATGATCGCGCGGTCGCGCCAGCCGGCAAAGTGGCTCACGACCTCGCCAGGGCTGAACCGTTCATCCTTGCTTTCGACTATGACGCCGATCGCGGCGCCATCCAGAGGCTCGCCAACTTGGAAGGGCGGCATATAGCTTTCTCGACCGGTCATGCGGCCGCGCATGTAAGGGTCAACGGAGAGCCACCGGTTGGCGACGAGCAGTTGTCCTCGCTCTGGCGCGGGGAGATCCTGCTCGACGAGTTCGAAGTTGTTGGCCTGCGGTAGCCCTTCGGGACGACTTTTAAGGTGAAATTGACGGGCCATGATGGTCATGCGCGAAGCCTTTCCCGGACAGAGCTTGAGCTGGGCGCTCCCGCGTGATGGGATGCGATCATCTGGCCGCCCCTACCCACCGTAGCGCTCGGTCTTGATGATCGAGACGCCCAGCCCTGCCGACAATGCGCTGTCCGTCGCGATGTTGACGAAACCGTTCGACCCGCAAACGAACACGTGGCCCGGGTCGCGACCGAGACGTGCGATTGTCGCCTGGACCATCCCATCGTCGATCCGTCGGCCATAGTCCGAGGCGCGCGTTGGCGCTTCTCGCGTAATCGCGAGCGTCAAGATGAACGTGGGATCGCTCATCTCGATTGAGTGGAGTTCGCTGGAGAAGAGCACGTCCTCAGCGGTTCGCGCCGACAAGAGCAGAGCGACTGGAACGGCCTGTGCCGATGCCCGACGCTGCCGGATCATCGCCATCAGCGGCACCACGCCTGAACCTGCGCCGATCAGCAGCACCGGCTTGTCGGTAGGCTCGGGCCAAAGAAAGTGGCCTCCAAGCGGTCCCCTGAGTTCGATCTCGTCGCCGGCTGCGGCGACGTCGTGGAAGAATGGCGAAACTTCGCCATTCGGCAGGCGCTCGATGGCGAGTTCCAGGATCGGTGAAGAGCCCGCCGACGATGCGATCGAATAACTGCGCATCGCCTGATAGCCGTCTGGGGCGGTCAGCCGGACGTCGACGTGCTGGCCTGCTGTATGGACGAATGGTTCCTGCAACCGCAGGAAAAAGCTCTTGATACTCGGTGTCTGTTGGACGATTTCGTCGATCACGCCTGACTGCCACGACGCGGGTTGCGCATCGAACTCAGTCATGGGTGTACCGTTGCTCGCGCCACGGATCACCGTAGATGTGATAACCGCGCAACTCCCAGAACCCGGCCTCGTCGCGAGTGGTGAACTGCAGCGCATTCACCCACTTGGCGGACTTCCAGAAGTAGAGATGCGGAACAAGAAGGCGCGCCGGTCCGCCATGGTCGCGGGGAAGCGGCTGGCCCGCGTAGCTCAGCGCGACCATAGCTTTGCCGGACAACATGTCCGCGAGCGGAACATTCGTCGAATAGCCATCGTAGCAGTGCGCGAGAACGAAGTCTGTTGGCTGTTTAACTTCAGCGTCAGCGAGGATGTCCTCGATCAGCACGCCTTCCCACTTCGTGTCGAGCTTGGACCAGGACGTGACGCAGTGAATGTCTTTGGTCACTTTGGTCTTTGGAAGGGCGTTGAATTCACTCCAACTCCAGACCTTCACGGGTCTCGGACCGATCTTGACCGTGAACTTCCAGTCGGACGTCTCGATACGAGGCGTTGGCCCAGCGGTAAGAACGGGAAAGTTCTCCACGAGATGTTGACCTGGCGGAATACGGCCCTCGTGGTCGCCGCCTGAACCGCGGCCGGTGAAACCTCTGGTGACCATGCCGAACCCCCTTGCTCGTCACGACAGACCGACCGACTTCATCTCAGGCTAATGCGTAGATGACCCTCGCAAAGGAAAGATATCGAGCGGATCGCAAAGCTGATGTTCAGACAACCGGGTGTTAAATCAGTAGAGACACGCAATTCATCACTATGACTCGCGATAATCCCGCCTCGACTATAGCTTTATATCAGACTGCTTTCCCAATGCCCTGTCGCTATAGTTTCGATAGCTTTGAATCGGTATTGCGTGAGCGTTATGGCTCGTGGGACAGAGAAGCTTCGCGAGGTGAGGTCGCCAGCATGCGACTGCGGCGTGCCCAGGAGGTCGTCATTCCCATCCAAGACGAGATTATCGCAGCGCTCGGCGTTTCGGCGTCGTTCGATGCCCGACGCGAGGCGGTAGAACGCGCCGCCTTCCTCCGCGACTATCTGAGGTCGTCGGGGCAGCGAGCGTATGTGCTTGGAATCAGCGGCGGCGTCGATTCCCTGACGGCGGGCCTAATCGCGCAATCGGCCGTGAAGGATCTGCGTCAGATCGGGTACGAATGCGAGTTTGTAGCGGTGCGGCTGCCCTATGGCGAACAGATGGACGAGCGCGATGCTCAGCTTGCCTTGTCAGCCATCAGGCCCGACCGCGTTGCGGTGATCAATATAAAGCCCGCGACCGACGCGCTGTGGAGCGAGATGACAGGCTCCAATTACGAGTCCGCCGACCCCGGCCTGCGCAGTACGGTGCTCGGGAACATCAAGGCACGCCAACGGATGGTCGCCCAGTTTGCTCTCGCGGGGACCCTGGGCGGCCTTGTGATTGGCACGGACCATGCAGCCGAAGCGGTGATGGGTTTCTTCACAAAGTTCGGCGATGGCGCGGCCGATGTTCTCCCTCTCGCCGGTCTCAATAAGCGGCGCGTTCGCGCGATCGCGTCTCATCTGGGCGCCCCGGCGGAACTGATCAGTAAGGTTCCCACGGCAGATTTGGATGACGCGATGCCGTTACACCCCGACGAAGACGCCTACGGCGTGACCTATGATGAGATAGACGATTACCTCGAAGGAAGGGGTGTGGCCCAGGCGGCGGTCGAGACGATCCAAAGAGCGTACCGAGCCACCGCGCATAAGCGCGCGCTGCCTGTGGCCTCCAACGTGCAGCTTCTGGCGCCGCAAGGGTCGAACGGACGCTAAATTTGCTCCCGCCTAGGACATAGAAACTATGTCACGCCGCTATTGGAAAAGACCGGCGTTGGAATTCATAGTCATCCACGTAAACTCGTGGCCTCGTCGGGTATAGTCGAGACAAGATTTTGGTCTTATCGACTATTTGACGCTCGGGCCGTGGGGCGGTGAAGTATAGCAGTTCCCCTGCGCTCGCGAGTTTTCGCTGCACGTCGGGCACATGCTTCGTGTTCGGAGAGAGGGATGAGCGCGGCCGATCGTCAAGCGCCAGAGCTTCGCATTCATCGGTGGATCGCCGTGGATGGAAGCGACCTTCAGACGCCGATCAAGCTATCGGATCTTGGCGTAGGGCCGAAGATCCTTTTCGCGTTTCAGCACTGGTGCAGGGGCTGCCATCTGCATGGGTTTCCCACACTGCAGAAATTGCATGGTGCGCTGGAGTCCAGAGGCGTCGGATTCGCAGTGATCCAGACGGTCTTCGAAGGAGCGCACGAAAATACATTCGACAAGTTGCGCATCAATCAGGTGGAGTACCGTCTCCCCGTCGCCTTCGGGCACGACGAACCGCCGCCTGGTGCTGCGTTTCCAACGTTCATGGAGGATTACCGGACACGGGGAACGCCGTGGTTCACGGTCATCAATGCCGACGGTCGCATCGTCTTTTCGGATTTCCACCTGGACGCGGATCGTTTGGTGGCAAATTTGGAGAGCTCGTGAAACATGCCACGGTGGCTCATTCTAGCCTGCACCCACTTCGTCGTTGGCATCACAGGCTTTGCTGCCGGCATCTACACGCTGCCTATCCTCACCGCGCCGGCGTCGCCCACTGAAGCTGCGTTGAGGAGTTCGACGCCTGAGGCGCTCTATTCGGGAAAGCTTTCTCGTGATCTAGCCGGCAGCGACCTGCTGCACTGGGGTGAAGGCGAAGTGCAGATCCTGCCTCACCGGATCGCACACATCGGCCGTCTCTCTCCCGGGCCGGACTACAAGCTTTATCTCGCCCCGCACTTCGTCGAGACCGAGGAAGCGTTCCTCGCGATCAAGGACGCGTCGGCCCGGGTCGGCGATGTGAGGACGTTCAACGGCTTCATTATGGAGGTGCCCGCCGACATCGACGTTCGCGACTACAGCGCCGTTGTCATCTGGTGCGAAGCCTTTGATCAGTTCATCAGTTCTGCGGCGTATCAGCCTCCGCGCCAGGCTCGGAAATGAGTCAGGCGATGAACAGCGTGAAGGCGGCCTGCGCGCGGGGGCTCGTTTTGGCGCCGGTCGCAGCGCTATTGTTGAGCGTCGCCACGTTGCTCTTGGGCAATGGTCTACTGGGTACGCTCCTGATCGTGAGGGCTGGGGAGGAAGGCTTTTCAGCTCAAACGATCAGCGCGATGATGTCCCTATACTTTGCGGGCTTCACCATTGGCGCTCTCACGCTGCCCAAGATGATCGTGTCCGTGGGCCATGTGAGGACTTTCGCTGGCTTCGCCGCGATCGCCTCAATGACGGCTCTTCTTCATGTCGCATTCGTGGAGGCGAACGTATGGATGCCGCTTCGCCTTGTGACCGGCTTCGCCTATGCAGGCATGATCCTAGCGACTGAGAGTTGGCTCAACGCGCACGCGATTCAATCCACGCGCGGTCAGCTTTTGTCGATCTTCGGCGTTGTTTCGATGGGTTCATGGGCCCTTGGTCAAGCGCTGCTCAACATCGCGCCGCCTGCAGACGTGACGCTATTCCTGTTCGTCTCGCTGCTGATATCTGCGGCCGTCGTCCCCGTCACGCTACTGCCCAGTCATCCCCCGGCCGAGGTTCAACAGGAGCCCGTCGCCTTTCGCGATCTCGTTGCAATTTCGCCCCTTCCGTCGGTCGGCGTTTTCCTAGCCGGCCTGGCCATCGGCGGCTTCTGGGGACTAGGCCCCAATTTTGCGCAGAGGATTGGCCTCGATGTGGGCGGCATTTCTGCGTTCATGGCTGCGGTCCTTGGTGGAACGCTCGTGCTGCAGTGGCCATTGGGATGGCTATCGGACCGCGTGTCGCGGACACTCGTCATTGCCGGCGCCGCCCTGGCTTCCGCGGCGGCTGCGATCGGCGTAGCGCTGGCTGCGGAGGCGCCTCTGCCTGTGCTACTTGCGGCGGGCGCGCTGTTCGGCGGCTTCGGTATTCCCATCTATTCGCTATGCCTTGCCGTTGCGAATGACGACCTTCCTGCGGGTCGGCTGCTGGGGACCGCTCGCGGACTTCTCCTACTCAACGGGATCGGAACCGCCGCCGGGCCGCTCATCGGAGGCCTGGTGATGGACCTCCTCGGCCCTGGCGGCCTGTTCCTCTACGCAGCGGCACTGCTGACTGCCCTGGCGGTCTTGGCCGGTGTCCGCAGGCACTCAGACCGCTCGGTCAAGACGAGAGCAACACGCTGCCCGAGCACGGCGATGATCACCGGGTCGCTCGACGCGATGATACGAACCCCGGCGGATCAGCGCCGCTGAGACGCCTATGCCGACGACCGAAGGATTGCCAGTCGGCTGTTAGAGGAGCCTGGCTGAGAACAAGGCGGAACGTGTCATGGATGAGAGCGTGAACGCTCTAGCCGCGAGAAACGCATACGAGGCTAAACGGGGGGCGATCGCCATCCTCCCGTTGGCCTTGGGGGCCAGCGTGTACGGCTTGGCCTTTGGTTTCCTGGCCGTACAGGTAGGTTTCCCGTGGTGGGGCGTCGCGATCATGAGCGCCTCTACCCATGCGGGCTCTTCGCAAATCATCGCGGTTGAGCAGTTCGCTTCCACAGGTGTCGTGTTGGGCGCGGTTCTGGCCGGTGCGTCACTCAACCTGCGCTATGTCGGCATCATCGCCTCTTTATCCGAGGTGTTGGCCGGCTTGTCGCTGAGGAAGAAGCTCTTCGCCATCCACATTACTGGCGACGAGAACTGGGCTTTGACGATGTCCGAGCGGGCGAAGTCCCCCGATGTCGGAGCACCATTCCTCATAGGCTCAGGGCTGGTGAACATCTCCATGTGGACAGCCTCCACGACGCTCGGGGCCTTGCTTGGCGCCGCGCTGCCCGATCTCGGACGCTTTGGCCTGAGCTTCGCGTTCACGGCGGCCTTCATTGCGATGGCGCGAGGTCTGTGGCGGGGACGTTCCCAAGTTCTGCCATGGACCATGGCCGCGGCAGCGACCATGGCCGTCATCTCGCTCGGCATGCCCAAAGCTTACGGGATCATCGTCGGCGCATTCTTCGGCTTGGTGGTGACCTTCTTGAAGCGCAGGATCGAGGCGGCAGCCCGATGAGCGCTTCGCACTGGGGTGTTGTCAGTTTGCTCGTTGTGGCTGCGTTTGCGATCCGGGTCGCCGGATTGATTGCCGGTGAACGAATTAGGGTTTCCAGGCAGGCTTGGGTTCTGGACGAGTTGCCTGGGCTGATCGTGGTCAGCTTGGTCGCGTCGTCGTTGATCGGTCAGCCACCTCCAACCTGGATCGCGGCCGGTGTCGCGCTGGGTGCAGCGATCGCCACGAACCAGGTCATCGTGGCGATGGTATTGGGAATGCTCGCCTACGCAGGTCTGGGGTGGCTTAGCTCGTAAGTGCCGATCATCTGAGAGAAGCGGCAATGGGGAGGCCGGATGTCGTCCAGTAAGGCTGCGAACGTCGATGGCCCGCACTCACGATCCGAGGACCGCGGGTCCTCGCCTACGCAACAGCCTCCACGGTCAAATCGCGGCCATTGAACTGCACCGTTTCCCCGGCTCGCGCGCCTTCGATCGCCTCGTAGATCGGGGCCATCGTCGAGATGCCCATCAGTTCCTGCCCATGACAAATGAACCTGCCAGTCGAGACCGAAATGACGAAGTGCTTACCGGACAGCTTGACGACGGCGCCTTCCGAGACTTCTGACTTTGGTCCAAAATCGATTGTCCGGAGTTTGTCGAGCTTATCAACATAGTCATCGAGAGTGTCATCGAGCGCCTCAGCAAAGTCGCTCGCCACCTCGGCTTGCGCCTGCTCGTCGTTCTCGATCGGCTCGCTGCGATCGAGGCGCGCGGTGGAGACGTAATCCAGATACTTCTTGCGAGCGCTTTGCAGCGCCGCGGTTTCAAGCGACAGCATTGTCTCGCGAATATGGTCCTTGTTCCAGTCCATCTCTGCCTCGTTATTTTTGACCTTAAGGGGCATCCCATCCATCGTTGGGGTCTGGGTTTCCCGCGCTCCGCCGACATCATTCGTCGGTAATAACGTCTTCGCCCTGGTAGGGAATCCTGATCAGCCGGGGATCCCGAATAATGCTCGTCACGAGCCAGACGTATGATTGTTCTGCTGTATCGAAGCCGAGGATGCTGAAGGCTCCCCCGAACGGGCATGCCGGAAAGTCAGGGAAGCCTTCCCGCAAAACGTAACGCTCAGGGTCGCGATCAAACTCGCTTTTGTAGACTTTGCGCAGCCCATGCTTGCTCGGCACGTCGGCGTCACCGGCCGGAGCTGTTTCACGATGCTCAAGAAGCCGTTCGGACAGGTCACGGTGACATATCTCGTCGAACACATCGAAGGCATCGATAAGCAGACCTTTATGCTCGGTCGCCGGATCTGTGATGGCGTAGATGTTCGAGGCGTCTTCGGCTCCATCGCCGCTCTCAAGGCGTAATGCGGCATCGACACGAATGCTGCACGCGTCGAGGGTCGATCCGAGTTCGAGATCGACAAGAGCGCCGTCCTTCACACGGTACTCTCGGTCATAGCCCTTAGCCACGAAGGACTGTACGGCGTCCAGAACGTCTCTCACTGGAGTTGTCATCAATGCACCTCGAGTTCGGATTGTAGGGGTTGCGCGCCGACCGAAGGCGCGCTTTGGCTCCGTGACCGACCAGCACTGAAGATGCGGAGCACCATCATAGCCACTTGGCTCGCTTGAAGCGGACGAACAGGAAAAGACAGAACGTCAGCATTAGGCCGAGCACGACGAAATAGCCGTAAGCTGTGTCCAGCTCCGGCATGTTCCTGAAGTTCATTCCATATATGCCCGCGATGGCCGTAGGGACCGCGAGGATCGCCGCCCAGGCAGCGAGCTGGCGCGTGATGACGCCTGTCCTCTGCGCCTCAAGAAGGCTGCTGAATTCGAAGACCGTGGACAGCACCTGGAGGAGGCCATCGACCATGGACTGGACCCGATCGACATGGTCGGCGACATCGTTGAAGTACGGCCGCACCTCAGCGCTGATGCACGGGAAATGTCCGCGAACGAGCTTGCGCACCAGTTCCGCCATAGCGCCAAGGGTTCGCTGGAAACGCGTCAATTCGCATCGCAAGCCGAAGATGCGCGCGACCTCCGCCCGCCCCAGGAAGTCGTCGAGCGATCGCCTCTCCATCGCGAGCACGTCGTCCTCGATCATTTCGAAGATCGGCAGATACTGATCGACGATGCGGTGAAGGATGGCATGCAGGACGTAGTCGACACCCTTACCAAACTGAGCAGGCGAACCCTCAAGCTGCTCGCGAAGATTGCCAAGCGCTCCGGCGTTGCCGTGACGCACGGTGATCAGATGGTTGTGACCAGTGAAGATCGCGGTCTTGCCGTAGCGTATGCGGTCCCCAACCAGCTCGGCCGTCTGAGCGACGACGTAAAGCTCGCCGTTATAGACTTCGAGCTTCGGCGGGCACATCGGATGCATCGCGTTATCAATCGCCAATGGATGCAGATTGTAGGTCGACTGAAGCGCCCTGAGTTCGCTTTCCGAAGGCTCGCTGAGCCCAATCCAGCAGAAGCCAGATCGGTTCTTGTCGAGCTCAACCCGCTCGTCGATAGCGACTTCGCGGATGCGGCGACCCTCGTCGTAATAGTAAGCGGCGATGACGCTCATGCGGGCCTCGCAGGGATAACCAGGCCCCGCTGCACGGCTGGTCGAGCGAGGCCGCGATCCAACCAACCCCGGACGTTCCGGTGTTCGGCGATGCGCAACAGGTCACCGGCGTCATAGGTGCTGACCAGGGCATTGACCCAGCCGAGCGTCGCGATGTCGGCGATGGAATAGTCGTCGACGATCCACTCGCGCCCATCCAGCTGGCGATCCAAGATCCCCAGCAGGCGCTTGGACTCGTCGGCGAACCGTTGCTGAGGCCGCTTGTCCTCGTAGTCCTTTCCGCCCCAACGCAGAAAGAAGCCCAGCTGACCGAACATCGGGCCGATCGCCGACATCTGGAAGAATACCCAACTCAGCACCTCATAACGCCTGGCTTGTCCCGGTGGGATCAATCGGCCCGTCTTCTCGGCGAGGTAAACGAGGATCGCACCGGACTCCCAAACGCCGAGCGGCTCACCATCGGGCCCTGACGGATCGATGATCGCAGGGATCCGCCCGTTTGGGTTCAGCGACACGAAAGCGGGGTCTTTGGCCTCGTTTGTGCTGATGTCGATAAAGTGCGGCTCGTATGGCAGGCCGGTCTCCTCGAGCATGATGGAGACCTTGACGCCGTTGGGCGTGGGCGCTGCATAGAACTGCAGGAGATCGGGATTGGAGGCAGGCCAGCGCTTGGTGATCGGATATGACGAAAGGTCTGGCATGCTGGGGCAATCCTACCAAATCGATGGCCGGCAAGCGGCATGACCGCTTGAGGGGCCGTACGAGGACCGCATCGTTCGCCGATGCGGTCCCATTGCTTGCGATGCAGAGCGCTATGTCGCGATAGGCGCTGCAGCTATTCTGCTGCCGCTCCGGTGGTAGGCTGGGTAGCACCAGCGTCTTGACGCTTGGGGAGCACCCAATTCGCGCGCGGAAAATGGCACGTGTAACCGCCCGGGCGCTTCTCGAGATAGTCTTGGTGCTCCGGCTCCGCTTCCCAGAAATCGCCGACAGGCTCGACTTCGGTGACGACTTTGCCGTCCCACAGTCCGGAGGCGTCGACGTCGGCGATCGTCTCCTCGGCGACCCGCTTCTGCTCATCGTCCACATAGTAGATGCCGGATCGATAGGAGAGGCCGCGATCGTTGCCTTGCCGATCTTTCGTCGTCGGGTCGTGGATCTGGAAGAAGTATTCCAGGATGTTACGGTAACTTGTCGCTGCCGGGTCGAAAATGATCTCGATCCCTTCAGCGTGAGTACCGTGATTGCGATAGGTGGCGTTCGGGACGTCGCCACCGGTGTATCCGACGCGGGTCGACACGATGCCGGGCTGCTTGCGGATCAGATCCTGCATGCCCCAAAAACATCCGCCTGCGAGAACAGCGCGCTGATGCATGTTACGCCTCCTCCACCTGATCGAGATATTCGCCGTAGCCCTCGGCTTCCATCTCATCGCGCGGGATGAAGCGAAGGGCGGCCGAGTTAATGCAATAGCGCAGTCCGCCACGGTCGGCCGGACCGTCGGGGAACACGTGGCCGAGATGGCTGTCGCCATGGACCGATCGAACTTCCGTCCGGACCATGCCGTGCGAACTGTCCCGCACCTCGTTCACGTGCGCGGGGACGATGGGCTTGGTGAAGCTGGGCCAGCCGGATTTCGACTCGAACTTGTCCGTCGATGCGAAAAGCGGCTCTCCGGACACGACATCGACGTAGATGCCCGGTTCTTTGTTATCGTTGTATTCACCGGTGAAGGCTCGCTCCGTGCCGTCTTCCTGGGTGATCCGGCGTTGCTCGGGGGTCAGGCGGTCGATCGCTGCCTGAGACTTTTCAAACTTCATGATCGTCTCCAATACTTGGTTTCAGGGCCAAGGCACATTACGGACATCTTATCTTGCTTGACGGTCACCTCGACTATCGCAGTGCCAATTATATTTATCCAATACGCTGTGCGTATAGTTTCGATAGCTCCGCTGTGATCAGCGGCGTTCAGTTCCACGCGTATCTGGCCGCCATCTGCGCGATCTTCCTGATCTCAACCGGCGCCGTGGAGCCAGAGACCGTCGCGATCACGACCTCTCGCTCGAGGACAAACCCATCGATCGGACGCGTAACCAGACCTTGGGCTGTAGCCGACCGCTCCGGAAGGATGCATATGGCCTCGCCGTCTGCGACGACCCGTTGCACCCAATCGTCACGATCGGACCGGAAGCGCGGCCGCATCAGCACCTCCCGTCGTGCGAAATGGTCTAGGATCTGCTCGCGAAACTCACACTTCAGACGATCAACGAACGGGAACTCCAACAAGTCCTCGCCTCGCACGATATCGCTCGCCGCGAGCGGGTGTTTCGCGGAACAGCCGAGTACGAAGCGCTCACGGAACAGAGGTCGCACATCAAGCTTGCGGTCCGGCCGCGTCTCGCGCGGCAGGATGCATGCGTGATACTTGCCCGACAGCACCTCCGATGTGTCTTCACTCGCCCCGAGCGAATGCATCTTGATCTCGATCGATGGCACTTCTGCCAACGCGCTTTCGAAGAAGGCCGTGAAAAGCTTCGGCCCGACGGTCGGGGCGACGGCTACGTCCAGCACCCGGTGCCTCCCCATGGCCCAGTTTTCAGAATGATGCCGAACACTTTTCATCGCGACTAACATGCGCCGAAACTCAGCCTCCACGTCCTGGCCAAGGCCGGTGAGACGGCTGTTCTTCCCATCGCGATAAATGAGCGGACCGCCGAGCTCTTCCTCCAAGCGGCGGATCGCGCGTGTCAGGCTTGGCTGGGACACACCGCTCAACCGCGCCGCTGCTGTAAAATTCAGCGTCTCGGCCAAGTTGATGAAATAGCTGACCTGATTGAGTTCCATAGCCCTTCGGCCTGCACGCCGTGAATGATGCCGCTTCCAAGACCGGTCTTTTCGACCGCCACCAGAAGTATGCGCGACGCATATAATCACGCTTTAGGGGCTTGTCTATATGCGCCACGCATATAAAAAGAATGTCTTGGACGGCTAGTCCGGGCCTGATGGCGCTTCCGCCAGGGCCCAAGGGTTCCGGTGCACCCACTAAGTCGCCGTGGGAGGCTCGACGCTTATGACAGGAAGACCGTTCACGTTTCCCGGTGGTGGAGGCTCTGATCTAACCGGGTATTTGGAGGCGCCCGAAGGTACGCCTCGCGGCTGGGCTATTTTCGCCCATTGCTTCACTTGCGGGAAAGACAGCCGCGCCGCCGTGTACATCGCACGCGCCCTCTCGCGGGCTGGCATCGGCGTCTTGCGGTTCGACTTCGCCGGCACAGGGATCGAGAGTTCTGCGGATGAAGCGATAAGCTTCGCTTCCGACGTCGATGATCTTAAGGCCGCCGCGGAGGCCATGGCTGTCGCCGGTAAGGCCCCCTCCCTCCTTGTCGGACACAGCCTGGGCGGCACGGCTGCGATCGTAGCCGCCGCCGACTTGCCGGATATCGCAGCGGTAGTGACGATCGGCGCCCCGGCTGATCTTCAGCATATATTGCGCGTCTTTCAACCTGCCGACCTAGACGCGATAGCGAGCGAGGGCGAGGCATCGGTGGATATTGCTGGCAGGCCCTTCCTGATCCGCCGCAGTTTCCTTGAAACGGTCGACGAAGTGGACATCGAGAGGTCTATCGCTGCCCTTCGACGTCCGGTGCTTGTGATGCATTCACCGGTGGATCAAGTCGTGGGTATCGAGCACGCCTCGCGCATCTTCGTCGCGTCGCGCCATCCCAAGAGCTTTGTTTCGCTCGACACGGCCGATCACCTTCTCACCGATGTCGAAGATGCGAATTACGCCTCAGCTATGGTCGCAGCGTGGGCAAGCCGCTTCCTGCCGCCGCTCGCGGCGGACCTTCCACAAGTCGAGTTAGCGAATGGAGTCGTGGCGTCGGAAACGTTGGCGGGGAAGTTCCAACTCACGGTCCGTAGTGGCGAGCACACGCTGTTCGCCGATGAACCAGAATCGGTCGGAGGTCTCGGCAGCGGCCTGTCTCCTTACGAACTGGTGTCGGCCGGACTGGCAGCCTGCACGGTGATGACAATGCGTCTTTACGCGAACCGCAAAGGCTTCCCGCTGGAGCGAGCGACGACGACCGTGCGACACGAGAAAGTGGCGGACATGATGCCTCCCGACCGCTTCACGCGCACCGTCTCTCTCGATGGGCCGCTCAGCGATGAACAGCGGGCGCGCATTCTGGAAATCGCGGATCGGTGTCCGGTCGACCTGACACTCGTCCGAGGCTCGGATGTGCAGACCGAACTTTCGAGCGATGCGCAGCCTGCAGGTGCGGCGCCGGCGAACTGATGTGGTGCACAGAGCGGAGGTTGATCGGATGCAGAGTCTGCCCACTACCGACCAGACGCCGACGCGAACCGAGCGAGCGATACTTGCGGGTGGGTGTTTCTGGGGCCTCGAAGATTTACTTCGCCGCGCGAAGGGCGTCGTGACGACGCGTGTCGGCTACATCGGCGGCGAAATGCCGGACCCGACTTACACGAGACACCATGGTCATGCGGAAGCGGTGGAGGTCACGTTTGATCCTTCGATACTGACATATCGTGCTCTCCTGGAACTCTTCTTCCAAATCCACGATCCGACGACATACGAGCAACAAGGTAACGACGTCGGACCAAGCTATCGGTCCGCGATTTTCTACACGTCTGAGAAGCAGATGGACGTTGCTCTGGAGACAATCGCCGAGATCGAAGCGTCGGGGCGCTGGCCGGGACCTGTCGTGTCCGAGATCAACCCGGAAGAGCCGTTCTGGGAGGCCGAGCCAGAGCATCAGAAGTACCTCCAGCGTCGACCCGGCGGCTATAGCTGCCACTTCGAGCGACCGGCTTGGCGATTGGACCGAGCGAAACGATGAGCGCGCTGGGACGATCGTCAACGATACGGACGCGAAGGCGCTCGCCCCGCGTCGCTAGGTCAGCTGGGTTCTTGCGATGATACCCGAATACGTAATCGCCGGCTTGTGGGGGCTTTTGTCAGGAAGCGGACTTCTGGTCGGGGCGGTACTTGCGGACGTGCTGTACGGGCCCGCGATGAACTAGCGCGAACGATGTCGTCGCTGATCATGAGTGCGAACGCCCCAAAGATATTTCGATCTCGAGGTCCATCCATTGCCCCATCTATATGTGCGCGAAGCATAGACAGCAAGCCATACCCCTCCAATGCCAAGGGATCGAGGTGACCCGAAAGCAGCGTCTTTACAACGGCTTAGGACGTGCTGCGGATTGCGCGGAAGATTGAAATCCGGGATCTGGGTCGTCCGGTCGCATAAAATGGCGATACCTGGCGGCTATGGATCGGTGTGGGCTGTCGCGATTTTGGCTCCCAAAACGGCCGAATCACATCACCCCTGCGCCAGGGGCCATCCCTCGTCGGCACCTATTGGCGCGGTTCGGCGGTATGCTCTCTGCGCCGCACCTCGACCGTCTCGCCGCGTCCGATCACGACAGTGTCAATCTCGCTGAGAAACAAGCCGTGCTCCATGACGCCGGGGATGGCATCGATCGCTCGGGCGATCTCAATTGGCCTAAGGCCCTCGCCGAAGGCTGCATCCAAGATGTGATTGCTCTGGTCTGTGAGGAATGGTTCTCCCTCGACCGAGCGAAGCCCCACACGGGCTCCAAGGTTGGCAAGATGCGTTCGAACGAACTCGCTCGCGAAGGGCACGACTTCGACCGCCAGAGGAAACTCGCCGAGCCGTCGAACGACTTTGCTTGCGTCTACGATCACGATCATCCGGCTAGAAGCGGCAGCCACGACCTTCTCTCGGAGCAAGGCGCCGCCACCGCCTTTGATCGCCTGAAAGTGGCAATCGATCTCGTCGGCGCCGTCGATCGTGAGGTCTACCGAACCGAACTGCTCAAAAGGAACGAGCGGCACCGCGAGACGACGAGCGAACATTTCGGTCGCTCGGGAGGTGGCGACAGCGGTGATGCGAAGGCCCTGCCGAATGCGGTCGCTCAGGCTTTGAATGGCATACGCTGTTGTGCTTCCGGTCCCAAGTCCAACGAACATGCCGTCTTCGATCTCGTCGACCGCTCTAGCTGCAGCCAGCCTCTTCTCTGCTTCTCGGTTAGACATCTAACGCCACTTCATCTCGCCGGCATGCGTGCCATCACCAGGTCGATTATGAAACCGGGCGGCGCAAACCTAATCCTCCATGCCGACATTGCCTCGTTGACCTGCAGCCAACAGACGGATAGGTCTATGCGTGGCGCATACATAATGTGGATGGTCTGATCGGCAAGCTTTCGCTGCTGGAGACGACCACCGTATGCCAGGCGGCACTGAGCGAAGTGCGTATGCCGGAGCCAGTTCGGCGAACCAGGGGACACAGGCATGACGGTCAAGGTCGCAATCAACGGTTTCGGTCGGATCGGACGACTGGCCTTACGGTCGATCGTCGAACTACGGCGTGACGACATCGAGGTGGTTGCGATCAACGACCTCGGGCCGGTTGCTACGTTGGCGCACCTCCTGAAGTACGATTCAGTTCACGGCCCCTTTCAAGGATCGATAGCCACCGGCGAAGACTGGATCGACATCGGGTCCGGTAAAATCAAAGTGTCTTCGGAGCGCGATCCATCAAAGCTTCCGCATAACGAGCTTGGAGTCGACGTGGCGCTCGAATGCACGGGTTTGTTCACCTCCAAGGAGAAGGCTGAATCGCACATCCGTGCGGGAGCAAAGCGCGTGCTCGTCTCCGCGCCCAGCGAGGGCGCAGACAAGACGATCGTCTTCAAGGTCAATCACGAAACGCTGACAACCGATGATGTCGTCGTATCGAATGGCTCATGCACCACGAATGTCCTCGCGCCCGTCGCGAAGATCCTGAACGATCTATGTGGCATTGAGCGGGGCTACATGACCACGGTTCACGCCTATACCGGTGACCAACCGACGCTGGATACGGTGCATAAGGATCTCTACCGCGCACGGGCAGCCGCGCTGTCGATGATCCCAACCTCGACCGGAGCCGCGAACGCAATCGGACGCGTGCTGCCAGAACTGAAAGGCAAGCTCCATGGCTCGTCAATCCGCGTGCCAACGCCGAACGTATCGGTCGTCGATCTCGCTGTTTCCGCATCCCGGGAGGTCACGATCGACGAAGTGAACGACGCCATTCGTCAGGCTGCGAGTGGTCCTATGAGTGGGGTGCTCGCTTACACGACAGAGCCATTGGTGTCTGTGGATCTGACCCACCGGACCGAATCCTCGATCGTCGCGCTACCCCAGACCGATGTCGTCGATGGCCGGATGGTTCGCGTGCTTGCTTGGTACGACAACGAGTGGAGCTTTGCGACACGCATGGCGGATGTCGCCGTGGTGATGGCGAAGCTCATCTAGCGGATCGGTTGCGGGAAAAGTCGGATCTTGGCGACAAGATGCGTTCGCGAAACGGAGGCATTGAACATGAATGGGCCACTAGCACGTGCAGCGAGAGCGCTCATTCAGTGGCCGCGATCACATGTCGCCAAGATCGCAGGCTTGGAGGAAGAGGCGCTAGCTCAATTCGAAGCCGGCGCCAGCGTGTTTGCAGCCTCGGATCTGACGCGGCTGCGGGACGCGCTCGAACGCGGCGGCGCGGTCTTCATCGGCGAGGACAATAGCGGAGGGCTCGGCGTGAGGCTTAAATTCAACGCCAAGGATGTGCGTGCGATCAATCGGATGGAGGGCGAAGGTGGGCCGGTAGGCACCGACGACGTCTAAGCCTTCCAGCGAACGCTTGTACTCCGGCAAGAGGCTCGACACCGGCCCACAGATATTGTATGCGCGACGCATATATTGCGTGAGTCGCGGCGATGGATGACCCCTCGGATCGCTTGATCAACATCTTTGGCGCGCTGTCTCAAGCGGTGTCTGACCGCGTGCGCTTGGCGATCGCTGAAGCATTCAATGCGGGGGGCGAGACGGCCGCGGCGTTGATCGCGATCGGTCACGCGCCAGGAATGTCGATCGGCCAGGTACGGCAAACTCTCCGGCTTTCGCATGCAGGTGCAGTTCGCGTCGTCGAGAGGCTAGGCGAGCAAGGCCTGGTGGCGAAATCGTTATCGCCCTCTGACCGCCGGGTAGTTCATGTCTCGCTGACCTCGCGTGGTCAGGTGGAGCGGACCAAGCTGCTAGGTCTGCGGAACGCGGCGGTGTCCGAGCTGCTGAGCAAAGTGTCGGCTGACGATCGCGTCGTGCTGGAGCGGGCCGCGGACAACATCCTGTCGTCGCTGTTCTCGGACCTCCACGGCGGCTTGGCAATCTGTCGTCTGTGCGATCAGGCCCGGTGTGCCGATTGCCCAGTCGGCCACCATCGTCCGTGACGCCCTGACGATCATCCCCTTTTGAGGAGTTCGATATGAGTATTTTCGATCGGTATGAATTGCTTGTGCCCGAGCGCAGTCGGAAGGAACTGGCGCTGTTGAGATGGGCGCTCGTGATCGTTTTCTCTTGGTTCGGCGCGATGAAATTCACGGCTTACGAGGCCGATGGCATCGCCCCTTTCATCGGCCATAGTCCGATCATGAGTTGGCTGGGTATGTTCGGGGTACAGGGCCAAAGTTACTTTGTCGGCGTCATCGAGCTGTCGACCGCAGTCGTGCTGGCCTTAGGGGCTTTCCGCCCATCCTTCTCAGCGCTTGGCGCGCTTATGTCGGCGGCGACCTACTTCATCACCCTGACCTTCTTTTTTACGACGCCTGGGGTCGGGGAGCCGACTGCCGGAGGCTTTCCTGCGATATCCGCCGCTCCTGGCCAGTTTCTGCTGAAGGACGCAGTTTTGCTGGCGGCATCACTTGTGCTGCTGCTTGCGTCGGTCCAACCCAAAAATGAGCGCCTTGGGCCGATGACCATCGATCGGTCGTGAACATAGGCACGATGGTCTTGGACACGCTCCGTGGAGAGTGGGCGCTTCGTCGCAACGTCGATCCGACGGGCGAACAACTGATTGGCGACGCGGATTTCGCTTCGACAGGTGAATCCGCGCTCACCTATCGAGAAAGCGGGATACTTCGGCTTCGGGATGGCCGCGAACTCTCAGCGTCTCGGCAATATCGGTACTGCGCGGTCGGCCACCGAGTAGACGTTCAGTTCGCAGACGGACCGAACACCGGGAAGCTGTTTCTCAACCTTGCATTCTCGCGCAAGAATTGGGGGTACGAGGCAACAGACACCCACTTCTGCGGTGACGACGCCTATCACGCTTTTTACCGAATTCTCGACGCAGGATCTTTCGAGACAGTTATAGGGGTCATTGGTCCACGAAAGGCGTACGACCTGCGGAGCCGGTACTCAAAGGTGTCACCAACGACGCCGGACCGTCTACTTTTTCCCCTGGCCTGACGCGCCGTTCCTGGCCAGTCTGTCACGCGCTTCGAATCCGAAAACGATCGTGGTCGTCATCACAAGGTAGGCGACTATGCCGCCCGGAGAAAGCGTAGGCATTGCGGCAAGGATTAAAGCGTCGTTGCCACCGGGTATCAGGCCGATGCCTATTCCCATCAACGCGCCGCCGGCGATCGACCGCAGGATGCCGGCGGCCGTCGGCCGCTGGAGACGCAAGCGACCCTGGCGCACGGATGCCGTGATGGCTCCCGCAACTGAGGCAATGACCGCAACCAGTGCGACCTCGCCTGTTGGCGACATTCGAAGAGGAAGGCCGCGTTGGATAAGGTCAGCGAATGTCCATGCTGGCGAAAGCGCGTAGAGAAGCCCACCAGTGATACCGAGGCCGATCATTGAAGCGCCAAATGCCCAGCTCTGCCTTCTTCGCGGTGGGGTCTTCCGCGATACGAAGATCACCGCCAGCGCGAGCACGACGGCTAAGGCAAGAAGCGTCGCGGCCCCAGGGACACTCGGCCTAGCGATGGAACTTGGCCATGTCGCGACGGCGCCAAACCGGCCGAAATCAGCGGCCAAGATGCCGATTGCCAGTCCGGCAGGAAGGGCAAGCAACCGCATCTCTCCATCCCCTAACCGTGCCAGTGAACCTAGCAGGCAGGTGTCATTTATGAGCGCGCCGAGGCCGAAGGCGATGGCGCCGATGATGAGGAGGCCGTTGACGCTCGTCGAGAGTGGGAGGGTCGCGTTCAGCGTCCCCGCCCAGGCGAGCGGTATCGCAATAAGGCCAGCAGCCGCAGACGCCGCAACAAATCCGACGAACATTCTTGGTCGGCGCCGTTGCTGCAACTCATGAGCCGCTACGACCAAGCACGTGCCGCCTCGGTTCGCAGAATATCCGAACCAGAAGGCCAGTATGCATATGAGAAAGTCGAACGCGATCGATGCCAAAGATATCAAGCCTGCCTCGGTTTCTCGTCAGCCCTTGTGCGAAGGGCGCCGGCGCAGCTGGCGGGCGGGCTGAGATGCATTTTCAGCCGGTGTCTGTCCCCGGTAGCCAACCACGGGCCACATAGTCTCGACACCAGATTTCTCGTAACCGTTTGCGATAAGGAGCCGCTCGGACAATCGGCCTAGTTTGTTCAGGTCAGCCGGCGACAGCGGCGAGACACACGCTGCAATCACTTGTTCGCGCGCTCTGAGCAGAGCGCCGGTCATTTTCACACCTGCATTGGTCAAGTGGATAAAGCGCGCCCTCTTGTCCGCCGTGTGTCGCCGCCTTTCCACCAGGTGATCGGATTCGAGCCTATCGATCAATCGGACTGTTCCCGCATGCGAAAGCCGGATCCGGCTCGCAAGGACACTGATAGGTAATCCCGGCTCGAAGCTAAGGAAAACCATCAATGCAGCCGCGGGGCCGCTCGGCGAAAGCGAGGCTGATGCGCTCGCGATGCTGTCAGCTACCGCGAGCGCAAGTGCACCAAAATGATATTTGGCGGCCTCGGGCTCCATCCGGGAAGAATATATGCGCCACGCATAGACATCAAGCGCTCGAATATGTATGACCGGCGCATACATCTATCACGGATTCGGAGATGGTCATGCTCACTGATGGGCTCGGCTTGGATTCCCCATCTGAGATCGAAACGCGGGGCCTCCAGCAAAGGCTTTGGAGCATCGCGCGCTGCTCGTGTGAACGGAAGCCGGGAACCGGGAATGCGCGTCATGCCTGATCTGACGCTCGATCTTCGATACCTTAAGTATGCTATCCATGTCGCCGAAGCGGGTAGTTTCCGCAGGGCGGCGGATCGCCTTTCAATATCGCAATCAACGGTCAGCCGCCGCGTTCAGATGCTCGAACGGCAGCTTGGCGTTTCCCTGTTCAAGCGCACGCGATCGGGCGCTGGATTGACGCCGGAAGGAGAGCGATTTCTGCAGCAAGCTGCGGTCGGGGCGAGGTATCTTCGCGAGGCCGCCACTGAGATGCGATCGGTCCGTAAACTTACGACTGGACTAGTCAGGTTCGGGATGCTCGAGGCGTTTCCGGCATGTCCCATAATCGACCTCTTGGCGACCTTTAGACAGCGACACCCGACGATCGAGGTGAAGCTCGAAGAAGGCACGTCAGAGCAGAACACCCTCGGCGTGGAGCGCGGGCTGCTAGACGCGGCGATCAGCCTGGCCGCAACGAAGGGCCCTCCGTTTCAGATTCGACGGTTGTGCGAACCCGACCTCTTCGTTGCCCTATCACCCATACACCAACTCGCGTCGCGACCGCGGCTCGCCTGGGAGGACATTTGCAACGAAGTCTTTCTTGTCCGCTCCGATGGTGCCGGGCGCGAACTCGCAGCTATTCTCCGGCGGATGCTGGGCGCTGCCGAAGAGGCGATCCAACTGTCTATCCAGCAGGTCAGCAGGGAAACACTTCTGACCATGGTCGAGCAAGGCTTCGGGCTGACGATAACGAGCGTCGTGGATCGGCCTGATATTGCATTGGTTCCGCTCACACCCGCGCGGGCGCCGACGGCGTCTATGATTTCGTCGAGCGATAACGACAATCCGGCTCTGCCGCTGCTGCTGAAGTGCTTCAATGTCCTGCCAGCCTTCACGCGGAGCAGCGCCAGCTAATCGGAGGCGTTCTGGGTCTTCGTACGCCTAGCCTTCGAGAACCCTCGATCGGTTGCGATGAACCGCTGCAACATCGGTACGATCAACCGCGCGGGCTCGACAGCAGGCATACCTTGTTCGCGCCCTAACAAATCCGCGTAGTCGGAAAGGTCTTGGTGGAGAGCCGCCGGCAGCTCCACCTGAACCTTGATCGGCTTCTCGTCGGCGATGGGACCTAGCTTGAGCTTCGACATCATCAGCCCCCATAAGGTTCGAGAACGAGATCACGGGTCACGACGACACGGACAGGAAATCCCGGCCGGATCGTCAATGTTGGAGCCACGTTGAGCTGCCGTCTGACGATCTGCTGACCGGCATCGTTGATCGTGTCTTGACCGCCATTCCGGATCGCCTGGATGAGACGGTCGTCATTGTCGGCGGCGAGCTCGGCGCCGACTCCGAGAAGAGTCGAGAGACCGGCGGCCTTGGCAAGATCCCACCAGTGGTAATCGACGCCATCCTGCAGGCCGGCATAGCCTTCGACGTCTGCGCCGGGCTGGCGCTCGAGCACTATCGAACGGCCATTTGGGAAGATCAGTCGATTCCAGACTAGCAGGACGCGGCTTTGACCGAATTGCACATTGTTATCGTACTGGCCGATAATGCGCGTGCCTTGTGGCACGAGCAGAATGCGCCCTGTCGGGCTGTCGTAGATGTTTTCGGTCACCTGAGCGGTGATCTGGCCCGGGAGGTCGGATCGGATGCCGGTTATAAGAGCTGCCGCGATAACTGCGCCGGCCTGAAGTACATTTGGCGACGCTGGAGCAACGACGCGATCGGGCGACACCGTCCGTCGATCGGTCGCTGCGTTCAGGAAAGCGTTCTGACGCTCCTGCGCGGAGGGTGTGGCCGGCGGAGGCGCGAGGCCGAGGCTCGCCAAATCCGGAGCGTGCGGGAGTGCTGGGGCAGCTCCCGCTGCAGCGGGAGCGCCCCGGCTGTCCGATCCGGAGAAGAGGCGGCTGGTCCGCGCGGTCTCGATCTCCTGAAGGCGGCGCTGCTCTTCCGCGCTGATACCGGGGTTGGGCGTGGCGATAACGGGAGCGGGCACCGGCTGTCCGCGATCCTGGGTGCTGAGGATCGGTCGGCCGAGGTCACCGGGAAGGGGCGGACCGAGTTGGGGCACGCCACTGTAATCTCGCGGCAGGCCGGCCAAGCCGTCAGCCGTCGAGCGATTCTCGGTCGAATAGAGTTCGTCGTTGGGCCGACCGGCGTCGCGCGTCTGGAGCGCGTAGAGCAGTGCACCACCAAGGCCGACGCTGGCGACAAGACCAAGGCCGGCGAGGACCTTGCGCGATAGTCGAGTGACGCGGGGCGGTTCGGCGCGCAGACGCATCGGCGCTGGCAAGACCGGCTCGCCGGTCAGGGGCTGTGCATCATCGTCTGGCACTTCCTCATTTGGGGGCGAGTTCGCGCTCACGAGGTGGGCCTCCCGTCGGTTCGGACGATCCTGACGCGCTTCTGCTCGCGACCGGAACCGAACCGCAGTTCCGCCGCCGCGAAGAGTCGATCGACGATCATGTGGTGGCCGCGAACGCGGTAGTTCACCAGTTCTGAGGTGTTGCCCTCGGGCCCGACGACGAAGAGCGGCGGCATCTCGCCCTGACCAATGCCTCGCGGAAACTCGATGAAGACCTGGCGACCGTCGTCGAAGGCGCGCAGTGGGCGCCAAGGAGCGCGGTCACCCTCGATGGCATAGCGGAAATTGACGTTCGCGAGATCGACACCGCTCGCAACCGGTTGAGCGGCCTGCGCGTCGGAATTCTGCCGGCGCAGCGCGATGAGTTGATCCTGCGGATACTGCCAGGACACTGAAGCCATGTAGGTTCGCTCTGTCGACCGCAACTCCATGTGATAGGTGCGCATGTTGGTGTTGATGACCAGGTTCGTCATCAGGTCGGCCCGTGTGGGCTTCACGAGGATGTGGATCTGGCGCGTCGCGCCCGATCCGCTCTCGGTGTCGCCGATGATCCAGCGCACCGTGTCCCCGGCCGCAACAGGGCCTGCGCCGACGAGCTGTTCGCCGGGCTGAAGCGCGATGTCGGTGATCTGACCGACAGCGGTATATACCTGATAGAGCGCGCCTTGCGTCCAGGGATAGACCTGCATGGAGTTGATGAAGCCGTCGCGCACCGGCTGGACGCGGGCCGCCTCATTAGCCTGGTTGACGCGCGCCGTTGGGTTGGCGGGCTCGGGCGCGCGTCGCGTCTCCGGCACACGCTGCAACTGGCCGGGTAGCGGCAGCGGCCGCGGCAGTTCGACCACGGTGACGGGCGCTGGCGGATCGACGGTCTGCACGGCGGGAGCCGCGTTGTCGTAGGAGATCTCGGGCGGTGGGTTCGTGGTGGCGCAGCCCGCGAGCGCAGTTGTCGCCAGCAGGACCATCGGGATTGCGGCTCTGCGGAGAGCCGGGATTACAAGTGCGTGTGAAGCCGGGTTTCCGGCTTTACGGAAAGACGGCTTCATTGCCCAAGCTCCCGTGACCAATTGATGGCGTTGACATAGATGCCGAGCGGGTTTGCCCTCAGCCGATCGGCGTTGCGGGGGACCTGCACGACGATCGTCAGGATCGCGGTCCAGCGCGTGGTCTCGGCGAGCTGGCCGTTCTCATAGCGGCGCTCGACCCAGGCGACGCGGAAGCTGTCGGGCGAGGCGCGGATGACGCTTGAGACATCGACAGCAACCTGCTGTCGGCCGACCCGCGTGAACGGGTCGTTCGAGCGAGCATAGTCGTTGAGCGCCATGGCGCCGCGATCAGTGGTGAAGTCGTACGCCCGTAGCCAGTTCTGGCGCACGATGATCGCGTCCGCCGGGATGCTGCGAACCTGTTCGATGAAGCGCGCGAGATGAAAGGCGATTTGTGGATCGGTGGGCCGGAAGTCGGCCTCGGCGGGTGCGACCGCCTGGGACTGACCCAGTCGATCGACCTGCACGACCCACGGCACGACGGTCCCGCGAGCTGATTGCACGACGAGGGCGGTGGCGAACCCCGCCGTAAGGATCAGCGAGCCGAAAGCCATCAGCCGCCAGTTTTTCGCCTGGATCCTGGAGGCCCCGATCCGATCGTCCCAGACTTGGGCAGCACGTTGATACGGCGTCTCCGGCTCGGGTGCCTTGCCGTAGTGAGTGGATGGTCGTTTGAACATTAGCGGTCGCCTTGAGTCAGATTTACCGAGGAACCGCCGCCATGGGCGTCGCCAGAGCGGACGGCATGAGCCGTGGCCTGGGCGGCGTGAGTCATTTGCTGGGACCGGCGCATTCTCTGCGCCCAAGCCGGCGGCCCGCCAGCGCTCGCAGGCGCCGCGCCATCGCTGGCGGCATCACCCCCTATCGAGCCCATGGTGGACGTTCCGCCTGTCGCTTCGAACGCCGCTTTGCCGCCTGCGTTGAAGCTTGACCTCATTGTGTCGGCAGCGCGCGATGCGGCACGGCGCAGAGGTGAGACAGCCGCGCTGCCGCCTGCACGCGCAACGCCTCCGAGGCCGGAGGCCACCCCGGCCGCGCCGGACTGTCCGGCTGCGCCAAGGCTGTAGGCTGTGGACGCTCCACCCGCGATGGCGGCGCCACCACGAGCTGCGGCTGCCGCACCGCCTGCCAAGGCCGCGCCGCCGGAGGCTGCTGCACCGACGGCGCCGGCGCCAAGAGCGACCACGCCGCCCGCTGCGAGGCCGGTTCCTATCGCCGCGCCTGCACTGAGCTGCGGGCCGCCAGAAACGAGCCCGGTGGCGATTCCGGGACCAAAAATGCCGAGGCCGAGAAGTGACAACGCGGCCAGCACGATCGCCATGGCTTCGTCGATCGACGGATTCTGCCCGCCAAAACCGGAAGTGAACTCTGAGAAGAGCGTTGACCCGATGCCGATGATGACAGCGAGGACCAGAACCTTGATGCCGGAGGAGATGACGTTGCCGAGCACGCGCTCGGCCATAAACGCGGATTTGCCGAACAGGCCGAACGGGATCAGGACGAAGCCGGCGAGCGTCGTCAGCTTGAATTCAATGAGGGTGACGAACAGCTGGATGGCGAGAATGAAGAAGGCGAGCAGGACCAGCGCCCAGGCAAGAAACATGCAGGCAATCTGGATGAAGTTCTCGAAGAACGACCAGTAGCCCATCAGGCTGGAGATGGAGTCGAGCAATGGTCGACCGGCGTCTAGGCCGGTCTGCGCGACTCTTCCCGGGCGCATGAGGTCCGCAGTTGAAAATCCGGTGCCACTCGCCTTCAGCCCGAGACCGGCGAAGCTCTCGAAGACGATACGTGCGAGGTTGTTCCAGTTGCCGATGATGTAGGCGAAGACGCCGACGAAGAGCGTTTTCTTCACCAGCCGCGCCATGATGTCGTCGTCGGCGCCCCAGCTCCAGAACAGTGCCGCGAGCGTCACGTCGATGACGATCAGGGTCGTGGCGATGAAGGCGACCTCTCCGCTAAGCAGGCCGAACCCGCTGTCGATGTAGCGAGTGAAGACCTCGAGGAAGTGGTCGATGACGCCGGTGTTGCCCATGATGCTATCGCGCTTCGTTGATCTGTGGCGTGCTCGGCGCGGTCGGCGCGTGATCTTGCGCGTCTGTCCCTCGTGGTTGAGGGCTGAAGACGTCACCGATGGGTGATGCTACGTCCGGCAAGCGCTCGACGGGACGAGAACCGGGCGCGAGAAAGCGGTGTCGGTTCTCGGCCCAGGCCCGGCGGCAGGCGGGGTCTCGCGGACCTTCTTCACCGAGTGCCTGGCAGCGGATGAGCGCGTCGCGCAGGGGATCCGCAGTTTCTTGAGGCGTTCGTCCGGACGACCAAGCCTCAGGCACTTCCTCTTTCCGGGACATCTCGATCGCGGTCGCGGTGACCGCAACCGCGACGAAAATCACGGCGCCCATCCGAGCGACCAATTTGCCGTCCACGGTCGGTCCCCTCAATTGCCGTTCGGGAACATGCGCGCATTGCCCGGCTGGTAGCCGCTGCCGGGCGTGAGAAAGCGACGGCGCTGCTCACGACCCTGTTCCGCCGCTGCGGCGCGCTCGGCTTCGGATAGGCTCTGAGCGCGCCCGTTAGCGGCGACGACGGCGGTGAGGTCGGCGAGCTGTTGGGCCTGCAGTGCGAGCAGTTGATTGCCGGCCTGCGTCGCCTGCAACGCCCCCGTCGCGCCCTGGCTTTGGCCGATAAGCGCTGACATCTCCGTACGGTTGGTGTCGATGTTGCCGACAACACCCGCCTGGACCCGCATAGCGTCCTGCAGACCACCGACAGTGTTCTGCCAGCGCTCCCGCGCCTGTGTGACGAGCGCCTGATCCGAGGCGGACATCGAGGCATTGCCATAGGTGGTCTGGAATGCTCGGTCGATCTGTTGGACGTTAAGGGCTATCCCCTGCGCCTCGCTCAGAAGCTGTTGCGTCCGCTGAACCGACTGTTGAAGCTGCTGAAGCGAAGAGTGCGGGAGGCTGGCAAGATTGCGCGCCTGATTGATCAGCATCTGAGCTTCGTTCTGAAGCTGAGTGATCTGCTGATTCACCTGCTGGAGGGTCCGCGCCGCAGTGAGGACGTTCTGGGCATAGTTCGTTGGGTCGTAGACGATCCACTGAGCGGCAGCCGGGGTGCTGAGGACCGGTGAAAGTGCGAGCGGGACCGCGAGGAGTGCGGCCGTCACGCGCAGTGCGCGACTGTGGGTTTGAATCAGACGTGTCATGGACGTGCCTCCGGGTCTTGTTGATTGACGTTGGTGAGGTCGGTGATCAGGTCGGCAGCCCAGTCGAGTCGGTTGGCCGCCAGCCACTCGGCGAGGAACCCCTCGGTGCCGCTTCGGGCGTGGACATCGGCGATCATCGCTTGATGCTGTTTGGATGAGGCTGCGCACAGCGCCAGCGCCACATCCGACAGGCCCAGCTCGAACAGGCGATTGCCCCGTCGCGACTGGCAGTAATAGTCTCGCTTGGGCGTTGCCCGCGCGAGGATTTCGATCTGCCGGTCGTTGAGACCGAAGCGGCGGTAAATCGCGGTGATCTGCGGCTCGACCGCGCGCTCGTTCGGCAGGAGGATGCGCGTTTGGCAGCTCTCGATAATCGCCGGCGCTATCGCAGAGCCGTCGATGTCGGAGAGCGACTGGGTGGCGAAGATGACGCTGGCGTTTTTCTTGCGCAGCGTCTTCAGCCATTCGCGGAGTTGTCCGGCGAAGCCGTCGTCGTCGAGGGCGAGCCAACCTTCATCCACGATCAGGAGTGTCGGCCGGCCGTCGAGGCGGTCCTCGATGCGATGGAAGAGATAGGCGAGCACCGCTGCCGCTGCACCGGTGCCGATCAGACCTTCGGTCTCGAAAGCCTGGACATGCGCCTCGCCGAGATGCTCGGCCTCAGCGTCCAACAGCCGGCCATAGGGGCCGCCGACGCAGTAGGGTCGCAGCGCCTGTTTCAGGTCATTGGACTGGAGAAGTACCGACAGCCCGGTCAACGTGCGCTCGGCGACCGGCGCTGACGCCAACGACGAAAGCGCCGACCACAGATGCTCCTTGACCTCGGGCGTGACCGGCACGCTCTCTCGGGAGAGGATCGCGATCAGCCAGTCGGAGGCCCAGGCGCGCTCGGCGACGTCGTCGATGCGGGCGAGCGGCTGGAGCGACACACTCTCCTCGGAACCCTCGGTCAAACCGCCGCCGAGATCATGCCAGTCGCCCTGCATGGCGAGCGCCGCGGCGCGGATCGATCCGCCGAAGTCGAAGGCGAAGACCTGAGATTGTGCATAGCGGCGGAACTGGAGCGCCATGAGTGCGAGAAGCACCGATTTACCGGCGCCGGTCGGCCCGACGATCAGCGTATGACCGACATCGCCGACGTGGATGGAAAGCCGGAACGGGGTCGAGCCCTCCGTTCTGCCGTAAAGCAGTGGGGGTGCATCGAAGTGCTCGTCCCGTTCCGGTCCCGCCCACACCGCTGACAGCGGGATCATGTGAGCGAGATTCAATGTGCTGATGGGCGGCTGGCGGATGTTGGCGTAGACATGCCCGGGGAGTGAGCCCAGCCAGGCGTCGACAGCATTGATGGTCTCAGTCATCGCCGTGAAGTCGCGGCCCTGAATGACCTTTTCCACAAGCCGGAGCTTCTCGGCCGCGACGCGGGGATCATCGTCCCAGACGGTGATGGTCGCGGTCACGTAGGCTTGGCCGGCATAGTCGGCGCCCAGTTCCTGCAGCGCCATATCAGCGTCAGCGGCCTTGTTGGCTGCGTCAGTGTCAACGAGCGCCGATGCCTCGTTGGTCATCACCTCTTTGAGAATGGCGGCGATCGACTTGCGCTTTGCGAACCACTGCCGCCTGATCTTCGTCAGCAGCTTGGTCGCGTCGGTCTTGTCGAGCAGGATCGCTCGGGTCGACCAGCGATAGGGAAAGGCGAGCCGGTTCAGCTCGTCGAGGATGCCGGGCGTCGTCGCGGTCGGGAAGCCGACGATAGTGAGGATGCGTACGTGCGCATCTCCAAGCCGGGGCTCCAGCCCGCCGGTAAGCGGCTGATCGGCGAGCAAAGCGTCGAGGTACATCGGCGTTTCGGGCACGCGGACGCGATGGCGCTTCGTCGAGATCGTCGAATGCAGGTAGGTGAGCGTTTCGGCGTCATCGAGCCATACGCACTCCGGCATGAAGGCGTCTATCAGGTTGAGGATACGGTCGGTGCGATCGACAAAACTTCGGAGCACTTCGCGCGCATCGACGCCGGCATGGTCCCGACCCTCGTAGAGCCAGGTCTCGGCACGGGCGGCATCCTCGGCCGGCGGTAGATAAAGGAATGTGAGGAAGTAGCTGGACTCGAAATGGGCGCCGGCTTCTTCAAAGTCTGCCTTGCGCTCGGCATCGACAAGCGCCGAAGCGCTGTCGGCAAATGTGCTTGCCGGATATGACACCGCGCCATGGCGCTGCGCTTCGACGAATATGGCCCAGCCGGAACCGAGGCGACGGAAGGCGTTGTTCAGCCGGCCAGCGACGGCGACGAGCTCGGCTGGCACTGCGCTGTCGAGGTCAGGACCGCGAAAGCGGGCCGAACGCTGCAGACTGCCGTCTTTGTTGAGGACGACGCCTTCGCCGGCGAGCGCCGCCCAGGGTAGGAAGTCGGCAAGCCGGGTATTCCGATTGCGGTATTCGGATAGGTTCATCACTGCCCGGCTCCTCAAGTCGCCAAGTGGCCGGGGATGCGCAGATGTTTGCGCACGACGTCGACAAATTGCGCATCACGTTTGGCCGCCCAGACGGCGGCGAAGTGGCCGACTGCCCATAGCGCCAGCCCGACCAGCCAAAGGCGAAGGCCCAAGCCAAGCGCGGCGGCCAGGGTGCCATTGAGGATCGCGAGCGAGCGCGGCGCACCGCCGAGCAGGATGTGCTCGGTCAGCGCACGATGAACCGGCACGGAAAAGCCCGGCACGTCCGCGCTATGATCCGCTCCAACGGCCATCAGACAAGCGCCCCGCCGCCGAACGAGAAGAACGACAGGAAGAAGCTCGACGCGGCGAAGGCGATCGACAGGCCGAACACGATCTGGATCAGGCGGCGCGCTCCGCCCGACGTGTCGCCGAAGGCGAGAGTCAGGCCGGTGATGATGATGATCATCACCGCGATGATCTTTGCGACCGGGCCCTCGATCGATTCGAGGATCGACTGCAGAGGAGCTTCCCATGGCATCGACGAACCGGACGCATGAGCGGCAGGTGCGAGGGCTATGGAAATGAAAGTGACGGAAGCCGCCGTGGCGATGTGACGGCGGATGCGCAGGGCATGCTTGATCATTACCTGTCTCCTGAGATGGACGGAATTGTTGGAGTGACGCAGTAGTCACCGTCGGGGCCCATGCCTTCGACGCGGGCAAGCTCGGTCAGGCGGCGCGAGGAGCCGCGGCCGGAGAGCACCGCAACCAGATCAATGGTCTCGGCGATCAGCGCGCGCGGAACCGTGACGACGGCTTCCTGGATGAGTTGCTCCATCCGGCGAAGAGCGCCGATAGCGGTGCCGGCGTGGATCGTGCCGACGCCGCCGGGATGGCCGGTGCCCCAGGCCTTCAGCAGATCGAGCGCCTCTGCACCGCGCACTTCGCCGATCGGGATGCGGTCGGGACGAAGACGCAGCGAGGAACGGACAAGATCGGAGAGAGAAGCGACGCCGTCCTTCGTGCGCATTGCGACCAGGTTTGGCGCGGCGCATTGCAGTTCACGGGTGTCCTCGATCAACACGACGCGATCGGATGTCTTCGATACCTCCGCTAACAGGGCGTTCGTGAGCGTGGTCTTACCGGTGGAGGTGCCGCCGGCGACGAGGATGTTCCGCCTATGAAGAACGGCCTGACGCAGCGTTTCGGCTTGGTCGGACAGCATGATGCCAGCCGCGACATAGTCATCGAGCGTGAACACGGCGACGGCTGGCTTCCGGATCGCGAAAGCCGGCGCTGACACCACCGGCGGCAGAAGGCCCTCAAACCGCTCCCCTGTTTCAGGCAGTTCGGCGGAGACGCGGGGCGCCCCGGCATGAACCTCGGCCCCGACGTGATGTGCGACAAGTCGAACGATGCGTTCGCCGTCGGCTGGAGATAGGCGTTCACCGGTGTCGGAGAGACCTTCCGACAACCGGTCGACCCAGAGCCGCCCGTCGGGGTTGAGCATCACCTCGACGATCGCGGGGTCTTCCAGAAACGTGGCGATCGCCGGGCCGAGCGCAGTGCGCAGCATCCGAGCACCGCGAAGGATCGCCTCCGATTTCTGGTGAGCTGCCGTCACGTCGTCCCCGTTCTTTTGCGGGACCGCCGCGGGCGCCCCTGGATCGGGGATGAGTAGAAGAGGCAGAAATCATGGCGTGACAACAACCATCATGTGGCCGTCGTACTGTGGCGTACAAAGACAGGGAAACGGCGGAACGGTCGAATACTTGTGATACGTCAAACAGTGATTATTCCGCGTCGCGCGCGGGGATGTCTTCCGCGATTTCCTGCCTGAGCTTCGGACCTTGCGCGAGTCGTCTGCCGAGCGCGGTCACGAAGGCTTCGTAGCGCTCCGACGCTTTGGCGCGAGCCGCGACCTGCGCCGGCTCCGGCAACGGCGGGTTGGAGGTCAGCCAGAAGCGGATGAACACGGCGAGCGTCTCGACCGATATTCCCAGATCGCGCTCCATGCGCGCCATGCGTCGGTCGAGCTGGTCAAGCCGCTTCGTCGTCGCGGCCTCCTGACGCTCGGCAGCGTCCGGCGAGAGGAATGAAGCGATACCGGCCTCGGCTACCAGTGACAGGGACAGATCGCGCCGGGCAGCATGGGCTGCGAGCGCCTTCATGACGTCCGGGTCGAGATAGACCGACAGCCGCTGCTTCTTCAAAGGTTTGGTCACCCCCGCCTCCTACAGATCGATGCCATCGCCAGGATCGAGCGATGCCTGCCGAGCGACCTGGCGCATGGTCTGCGTCATGCGGCTGAGGCGCGCAGCATCCTCATCGACGTCGTCGCGAGGATCGATCTCGAATTCGTTGTCGACGATCGCCTTGCGTTCGACGGTTTTCATGCGGCTCAGTTCAGGCTGATGCCGTTGCTCGGAGTCCGTCGGGTCGTCGTCGGCTAGGTTATCTGCCGTAGCTGGCGCACTCAGCACGGGAGGTTCCGGTATGGCGAGCGCGCTCCAATCGTCGGCTCGAGCGCTTGCGGGCTTCGTGAGTGCGGGAGGCGTAAGGATGCGCTCCTGAAGCCGACGATCCTCGTAATAGCGTGCCTTCTTTGCGCGGATAGGCGGGATGCCGGCGACCATGACGATCTCGTCTGACGGCGGGAGCTGCATGATCTCGCCCGGCGTGAGCAATTGCCGTGCAGTCTCCGAGCGCGACACCATCAGGTGGCCGAGCCAGGGCGATAGCCGGTGGCCGGCATAGTTCTTCATGGCCTTCATTTCGGTCGCGGTGCCAAGCGCATCCGAAACGCGCTTCGCAGTTCGCTCGTCGTTGGTGGCGAAGCTGACGCGCACATGGCAGTTATCGAGGATCGAGTTGTTCGGACCGTAGGCTTTCTCGATTTGGTTCAGCGATTGCGCGATGAGGAACGCCTTCAGACCGTAACCCGCCATGAAGGCGAGCGCGCTCTCGAAAAAGTCCAAGCGCCCAAGCGCAGGAAACTCGTCGAGCATGAGCAGCAGCCGATGGCGATTGCCTTTCGCCTGGAGGTCCTCGGTCAGACGGCGGCCGACCTGATTAAGGATCAGGCGGATCAGCGGCTTGGTCCGGTTTATGTCAGATGGCGGCACCACGAGGTAGAGCGTGGTCGGATACTTGCCGCCGACCATGTCGGCGATGCGCCAGTCGCACCGACGGGTAACTGCCGCGACCACGGGATCGCGATACAGGCCGAGGAACGACATCGCTGTCGACAACACCCCGGAGCGCTCGTTATCGGACTTGTTGAGCAGCTCGCGGGCGGCGCTGGCAATCACCGGATGTGGACCGGCCTCGCCGAGATGGGCGGTCTTCATCATCGCCGCGAGCGTCGACTCGATCGGGCGCTTCGGATCGGAGAGGAAGGCGGCGACGCCGGCCAACGTCTTGTCGGCCTCTGCGTACAGGACATGCAGGATCGCGCCGACCAGAAGCGCGTGCGATGTCTTCTCCCAGTGATTTCGCTTTTCGAGCGAGCCTTCCGGGTCGACGAGAATGTCTGCGATGTTCTGCACGTCGCGGACTTCCCATTCGCCGCGGCGCACTTCGAGCAGTGGGTTGTAGGCCGCCGACTTCGCGTTCGTCGGATCGAAGAGCAGCACGCGGCCATGCCGTGCGCGATAGCCGGCGGTGAGCGTCCAGTTCTCGCCCTTGATGTCGTGGACGATCGCCGACCCCGGCCAGGTCAGGAGCGAAGGCACCACCAGGCCCACGCCCTTGCCGGAACGGGTCGGCGCGAAGCACAGCACATGCTCCGGACCGTCATGGCGGAGATACTCGCGCTCATGCCTGCCGAGTACGACTCCGTCGGGGCCGAGCAGTCCTGCCGCCTTCACCTCTTCCGGTCGTGCCCAGCGGGCCGAGCCATAGGTCTCGACATTCTTGGCTTCACGCGCCCGCCATACCGACATGCCGATCGCGACGGCGATGGAGATGAAGCCACCCGACGCGGCGATGTAGGCGCCCTCGACGAAGATCGGCGGCGCATAGGCGTCGTAGAAATACCACCACCAGAAGAAGGCCGGGGGATAATAGATCGGCCATCCGGCCAGTTCGAACCAAGGCTGACCGAGCTGGGGCTGGAAGCCGAGACGGTAGGCTGTCCATTGCGTGGCGCCCCAGGTCGTCATCAAGACGATCAGGAACACGGTGAGGATCTGCCCCCAGAGGATTTTCGTCGCCGACATGGCAGGCACTCCTTTCTTGGTGGGGCTACATGCCGAGGCCGCGATTGCGGCCGAAGCTCCAGTCGACGCCGCCGCCCCCGCGTGAGACCCCGGAGACGTGCTGGCCGAGTTGACGTTCGAGAGACGGCGTCCAGGGCACGAGCTGGAAGCCGAGCCCGTCGTCGATCATGGCGAAGCGGCCCGAGGCGAGCGCAAAGCGTTGCCGATAGGTGCCCGCTACATACTCACCCGTTCCGGCCTTGGTGAATGGCCGGCCGGTTTCGGCCGCGAGCTTCTCGCCGAGCGCTTCGACCTCGCGCTGGCGCAGCGAGTCGATCAGTCCGGGCGAGAAGCTGACGCCACGGGTCTGCCGTTCGGCGAGCCCTTGGTGGATAAGATGCTCGGCGCGTCGGTCCATTGCCTGCCGCACCTCCGCGCCAAAGCCGCCACCACCGAGAGCCACCGGTTCGCGGGCGATGGCCTGCCGGTCGAGCCAGGTGGCGCCGGTCGCATGGACCTGCTGTTCGATATCGAGATCGGATCGAACAGCGAGTGCGACACGGCGGCGGCCCTGCACGTCGTCAAACTTGCGCAGCTCGACGATCGAACCCGGCGCGCTGTCGGCAGCCGCGTCGAGATCGGGGAGCTTAATATGATGGGTTCGCCCGTCGGTGCCGTCGACTACGGCGTAGGCCGTGCCCTTCAGTTCGTTGTCGAGACCGCGATCGACCAGACGCCCGATGACAGGGTCATCGATGCTTTCGCCCGCGAGCACATAGCTTCCGGCGCCACGCTCTATGCCGCGCTCGGTCAGGCCACGATGGATGCGCTTGATGATGTCGCCGCGTTCACCGAGGGCGCGCAGCGTCTTCTCCGCAGTCTCCGAGACAACCCACTGACCGGGACCGACCTGATCGGCGAGATCAAGCGTCTCCAGCTTGCGCAGCCTGCCGACCTTCAACGCGTGGAACTCGTCAGGCTTCTGATCGGGACGTGGCGCGAGGTCGACGATGCCGGTGCGATAGCTGTCGCGGGAGATCTGCCGATCGAGATCGGTCCAGCGTTCCGCCTCGACCTGACGTCCGAGGTTACGACGGATCTCCTGCTCGGTGCGGGGCCCCAGTTCCTGGGTGACGAGGTCTTGCGCGCGGGCGCGCATGCCTTCCTTGATGTAGTCGCGGGAGATTACGAGGTCCTGGCTGTCGTCGGTACGTCCCCGCAGGATGATGTGGACATGGGGATTGTCGGTGTTCCAATGATCGACGCCGACCCAATCGAGCTTGGTGCCGAGGTCCTTTTCCATCTGCCCCATCAGGTCGCGGGCGTATGTCCTGAGGTCGGACATCTCCGTTGCGTCCTCCGGTGAGACGATGAAGCGGAAATGATGGCGGTCGTCCTGGGTTCGCTCAGCGAAGGCCTTCGGATCGGCGTCTCCGGTCTCGGGACCGAACAGCTGGGCCTTCTCCCCGTCCCGGGTAACACCCTCGCGCCGGAGGTAGCTGAGGTGGGCGCTAAGCGGCGCGGCCTTAGCGGTGTGCCGCACGACGCGCGTCTTGATAACCACGTTGCGCGACCGGCTGGTCAGGAGCCGGTTTGCCTGCACTGTCGCGCGTTGTCCGCGACCGAACCGCGAGCGATTGCTCGTGGTGATCTGGCCGGAGCGCGAGATGCGGCCGCCAGCCCGCTGTGCGGCCGCAAGTGCCTGAGCGATGAAGGGCCGTGCCTGTTGCGCGCGTGTCGAGCGGATGCGGCCAGGCCGGATGCGGAAATCGTCCTCGCCGCTCATCGCCAAAGCTCCGCACATCGCGCAAAGCGAAGGAACCACTTGGAAAAATGGCGATTGCGCAGGCTGCGCCAGTTGGGCGCACCTCGCGCAAATGCGCCATAAGTCCCTGAAAACACACGACCGCACCAAGCCGCACATCGCCGGCTTTTATCTCGCCATCGTTCGGTTGTGCTGACTGCTCCCCCTCCGCAGACTGCCCATCTCCCGCCAAGGCACGCCACGGTACGCACGGGTGCGAACGCGGTCATCGCGGTCCCCCGGAAACGCTGCGCGTAACGAAAAGGCCATCGGTGGGCGAAGCCACGGGGCCTTGATCGCGCACCGGGGCCGCCGCCGTGGCGGTGTCCGGCTTGCCGTCAGACTGCAACGGCACGGCAGCCTCTCTGCCGGCCGACTGTACGACGAAGAGCGGCGCTCTCGTCCAAGTTAGCGGATCGGCGGCCGCCACCATGACAGGGCCGGTGAGTTCACCGCCCCCGACGATGGGGGCGAGCGTCGCGACATAGGCGCGCGTTTCGGCCGGCAATGGGCGGCCGGCGAGATACTCTTCGTAGCGGCCCGGACCCGCGTTGTACGCCGCCAAAAACCCCGGCGATCCGTAGCGGTCGTGCATCTCGCGCAGATATGCAGCACCCGCCAGAATGTTGTCCCGGGGGTCGTAGGGGTTGCCGCCGAGCCGATGCCGGACGCGCAACTCCTCCCACGTGGCGGGCATGATTTGCATCAGGCTCATTGCGCCGGCCGACGAGATCGCGCGCACATCGCCCGCGCTTTCGACGCGCATGACGGCACGAATCCACGTTTCTGGAACGCCAAACCGCTGAGACGCCTCTGCGATGTACGCGCCATAGGGATCGCTGCGTGATGGCTGCTCGACCTGCGCCTGCTGGGCGCAGGCAGTGCTCGCGGCGGATCCGGCGAGGACCAGGCCGGAAAGGAGAAGGAGAGCTGCACGTCGGAGGGCGATCCTCCCTCCGACGACAGGTTTGATGCGTGTGGCGGGCATCGTTCAGTCCAGCTCGCCGCGCTTTGGCGGGCGGTTCCAGTGCAGGGCCCAGGCGGACTTGTCGTCGGCCGACTGGAACAGGTTGGCGCGGATCGGATGTTCGAAGGTCGGATCGTCAAGCTGCAGCGAGACGTATTCGCCGGCCTACTCGCCGGTGCGCTTCCAGCCCGCGCCGATCTCCGCGCCGGTCTCGTTGCTCATGGTGTCGAGCACATGGACGCGGTAGTCGGGCGCGTTCTCAGCTTCGGATGGCTCGGCCGCGACGATGATGATGTCCTGGTGCAGGGAAAGTGTCGTCAGATGGCCGATGAAGCCATCATTCTCGCGCATGAATTGACCGATCACGGGCATTGTTCGTCTCCTTAAGATTGCGGTGGACAGGGTCATGGGCGCGCCGTCACCGCGTCGGCGCGCGCCAGACGAAGCGGCCATCGCCGTCCTCGTCGGTGTAGAGAGGGGTGGCCCGGCCGATCACGGCGGTGGCCGGAAGCGGGCCGAAGTAGCGGCCGTCGAGACTGTCGCGGACCTGCCAGTTCATCAGGAACAACTCTCCAGCCGCGACCAAGCGGCAGCCCTGCCAAACGGGGAGCGGGCGACCGCGACGATCGCGATCGAGGGCGTCGCCGATCGGCAGGCCGTCGACCGTGATGGCGAGCCCGGTCCGGCAAACCCGTTGACCCGGGAGCGCGGCGACGCGCTTCAAGAGCGGCACGCCGCGTGGCAGGTAGTCGCCATCGGACAGGAATGTTGCGAGCGGCTCGGGCGCGTCGACCGCCACCAGATCGGTCACGTCGAGGGCGCCCACATCGCCGATTGTGTAGAAGCCGACCGGCGTGCTGGCTGAAGCGTTCCAGATGAGGCGCGGCGCGAATGAGGCGATCGAGGCGAGGCCGAGAAGCGATACGGCCGCCGTCGTGACGATGGCGTAGGAGAGCCGGGTCATGCGCCGATCTCCCGACGTAGGAGAAAGGCCTGGTGCTGTCGCAGGCCGTAGGCGCGCGGCGCTTCGCCGACAGTCAGCCGGTTGTGGACGTGACGCCAATGATCCGGCGAGACCTCGATCGGGTCGATGCCGCGCGCCTCGATCGCGTCGATGGCTTGGAGCATGCGCTCCACCTTCGGCCAGCCGTCGACGCGCAAGAGGATGTCCGCGCCGGGCGTGACGGTCGGCATCGTCTGGCACGGCGCAGCAGGCTCAACAGCACGCAGGATGTCGAGGCGCGAGAGCACGGTCCCGTGCTCATTTGCGGCCCATCGGACCAGCGCAAAGATACTTCCGGGAGGGAAGAAGAGGATGCGTCGGCGCCGGTCGAGGATCTGTTCGCGTAGCTCGCGACCGAACCGTATCCATTGCTCCGTTCGCTTCTCGACCCAAGTAAGTTCGACCTGGGTGAGAGTGTCGGCCGGCAGCTCGATGGCGGCGCGGCCGACGCGCATTGGCGCGGCGACATGGCCGGTCATGATCCTTCTCCTGAGGGGGGTGGGAATTCGCGCTCGAACAGCGCGCGCAGCATGTCGGCGACGGTCTGACCGCGCTGGAAGGCGGCAATCTTGATGCGGCCGCGCATATCCGCAGTCACGTCGATCGTCAGTCGCGCCGAGAAGTCCTCGCCGGCTTGTGCGCGCGGGTGGTGGCGCTCGGGCGCCTTGATCCAGCTCTCCGGATCGACCGGACGCGCCGCGAAGCTGCGTTTCGGGGACCGCGCGCTCATGCGCCGATCCTCGCGACTTCCGCCGCGAGCGCGGCGATCTCGCGCGCGCCAGGGCAATCCTCGTCCTGCTCGGCGGCGAGCCGGCCGGTCTGCACGACATCGGCGAAGACGATGCGCTGGCCGATCGTGGTCGAGAGCAAGGGCGGGTCGTGATCCGCGAGCGTTTCGGCGGTCTCGCGCGCCAACACGGTGCGAGCCGCGCAGCGGTTCAGCACGAAGCGGGCGGCGAGCTGCGGGCGGTAGATGCGTGCCTCCCCGAGCAGCGAGAGCATTTCGGCGGAGGCCCAGCCATCGAGCGGCGACGGCTGCACCGGAATGAGCACGAGATCGGCCGCGAGCAGCGCCGAGCGCATCAGCCCAGCGACGCGCGGCGGGCCGTCGATGACGACATGGTCAACGTCGCGGGCCAACTCCGGCGCTTCGCGGTGGAGCGTGTCGCGGGCCAGGCCGACGACACCGAACAGTCGCTCCAACCCCTCTCGGCTGCGCTGCTGCGACCAGTCGAGCGCCGAACCCTGGGGGTCGGCGTCGATCAGCGTCACGCGCTGTCCACGGCGAGCCCATTCGCCGGCGAGGTGCAGGGCGAGCGTCGTCTTCCCGACGCCGCCCTTCTGGTTGAGCAGCGCGACGATCATGACGGTCTCCCGGCGATCGGGGACTCGTCCACAGCGGCCGAAAAGCACGGTCGCGTTAGAAAGATTCCGTAGGAATCTAGGTTAGATAAGTTACAGGGCTTGCAAGTCGCTGATTCAGCGCGAGGATTCGTCGAATCCGGTCCCCGATAGCACGAGACTTCGGTCCCCGATGGCACGATAGTGCCGGTCCCCGATAGCACGAGACGATTCACAGCTTATCCCCAGGGCGAGTTTTCGAGCGGCGACGGCGGCGCGGAATGCCAAGCGCGTCGGGATCGGTGGGTGCGAAGGACAGGATGTCGGGACCGCCGACGCACTGCTCGATGGTGAGCTGATACCCGGGGAGCGGCTGCCGGCGGACGATCTCGCGGAGGTCGTAGGCAAAGTGCTTGAGCGGCGAGAGGCTACCCGACTTTGCATGGAGGTGCGGAAAGTCGAAGCTCCAGCCGAACTCCTGCTTGCCGCCGTGCTTGCGCACCAGGCGGTACAGCCAGCGCTCCAGCCCTCCGGTCAGGCCGAAGTAGTTGCGGTCGATGGTGAGCACCAGCGCGTCGTCGAGCACTGCGCTGTAAAACCAGTCGGGAACGATGAGTTCGAGGCCGAGCGGCCTGCCGCGTTGGTCGGCTCGTTCCTTCCACTCGTTGATCCAGGAGAACCGGTGCATCCGACGCTCTGTCGGCTGGCGGATCGAGGTCGCGACGGTCGTCGACTGCAGTCGGTCGAGTGCGGCCTTGAGCCGATCGTAATCCCGCAGCGATACGCCGCGGCCGATGAAGTTCAGGATTTCATACGGGGTCGTGGCCATCAGCCGCGATGGCTGGAGCCCCACGTCGCGAGCCTCGACGATCTGTGAGGCGGCCCAGATGAGGATGTCGGCGTCCCAGATCGTCGCCATGCCATGCTCGGGCACTGCCTCGACACGGATCTTGACCGAGCCGGCCTTGAAGTCGATCGGCGCAAGCCGCTTCGACTTGGCGAGCGAGAAGAATGGATAGGCCATCAGGTCCTGCGCATCGCGAGGCGCCAAGTCACCGGGCAGCGCCCGGAAGAGGTCGAGTTGCGCTCTCTCGTCGCTGCGTTGATGGCGGGACGACATCACGGAGACCGGATCAGCGAAGGCCGGAAGTGCCGGCGTTGCGGCCTTGGGAGGCCGCAGCTTTCGCAGGAGCGACGATGCCGCCACGCGGATCCGAGGTCGAGGTCACCAAGCCGCGATCGGCCCACGCCTGCAGGTCGGTCAGCGAATAGACCACCCGTCCACCGAGCTTCCGGTAGGTCGGTCCGGTGCCATATGTTCGGTGCTTTTCGAGCGTGCGCTCCGACAGCCCGAGAAAGCGCGCGGCTTCCTCTGTCCTGAGGTAGCGTGGCGGCATGGGGGCGGCCGTTTCGTCCATGATCGAACCTCCGTGGTTTCGCGGCGCCTGCCTCGGACAGGCGGCGGATTGCGGTCACGGTGGCGCGATTGCGGCGGTCGGCACGATGTCGAAGTAAAGGAGATAAGTTCGACACCCTTTGGGGGGTCAGCGGTCTCGGCGTGGCCGACGCAAGATCGAACGATAGCCGCCCTGGACGAGCTTCGCGCCGTCTCTAGCCAGGCGAATGGTCGTCTCGCGGATTGCGCTGCCTACCCACGAGGCTGCGTCGTGATCATGTTTGGGAAAGACGGCGTCGGCGATTGCACGATACGTCGCTCCGGATGCCCGACCGTCGAGGACGCGCAGCATTTCGCGCGCCCGCTTTTGTCGGGATCGGGTGATACGCGGATCCGGCGGGACGGTTTTTCCAGCGAGAGCCGCCCAAAAACGAGCCAGCGCGCTCAGGCGGTCGGGCGTAAGCTCATCGAGAAGGACCATGGCCGCGAGACTTCCGGCACCGTCGCGGAAAGAAGCGTCGAACTTTTCGCCCCGGATCTGAAGGCGCAGCATCTCGCCATCGATGCCATTTATGGCCTGCGCCCTGATGAAATCGTCAAGTGAGGGAGGCGTGTGAGCCGTCGGGATTTTGCCGAGGACGACGATCGATGGATCGAAGTGGGCGTCCCAAAAGACTGGAGAGACGATTGCAGATGCAGAAGGGTCTGCCGGGAAATCGCAACCCCCATCGGGATGTAAACTCCCGGGTCAGTTCTTCGGTGTTGTCGCCTGCCTGGAGGAATTCGTCGTATGATCGCCGGTACTCGGTGTTTCTCCGCAAAAACTCCCAGGCAAGATCTCCGGGAGACAGAGCATCGACATAGTCGTAAGCGGCCTCTGACCGCCAAGAATCTTCTTCAGACATCCTCCACAGCCTCCGCAGTTTTAGCGCGCGAATTGAGCTGCGGACACGATTCCAAGTTGTGTGAGGGCTGGGAATAACGAAGGCGGAGCAACGTGATGCGAAACCTGCATCACGTTCAGTTCACGCGGCCGGCCAGCAAACCGCTATAGCCGTTCTTCGTCATCCACTTTGCGCGCGCGAGATGCGAGCGGTGAACGCGCTCGGCACGCTCGGGCTCGGCGTTCACCGAAATCCCGAAAATCGTCTCGACGACGTCTGCCCAGGAAGCGCCTTGCGCTTCGGCATCCAGCAAACGCAGGTAAAGCTTCACATTGGCCGCGTCATACGCGGTCGGCGTCGCGCTGCTTGGCGGTTCATCAAGAAATAAGCTTGTAGTCACGGCGTTCCCCGGCGCGGATATCCATCCATACTGGAGCATTTTGTTAACGATCTTACGAGCGAGCTTCTAGCGCAACCCGATGAGAGGGGCGTTTGCGAGTTCGCTCCTCGCGTGCCGTCAGGCTTGCCCTTTGCGATCAACCACCATCACTCCCACACCACGGTCGGAGCTCAGGAACACGACGCCATTCTGTTCGAAAGCGCGCCTGACCTCATCCCGCGTGCTCTCGTACACCTCGAGGCCACTGGCGGACTCGAGGCGCTTGAGGGCGGTCAGAGATACGCGAGCCTTGTCAGCGAGCGTCTCCTGTGTCCAACCCAGCAACGCGCGCGCGGCCCGTGATTGTCGGGCGGTGATCATGCATGATCACCTCCCACTCGGACCTACGCGCACGCCAGAACTACGACTATAATAGTCGCCCTATGCCAGTTTGGCCACCGCAAAGCCGACCGGGCAAACGTCAGCTGATTCGGTTGCCAGAAAGCTGAAAGGCCCCGACCTTCTGGCCGGGGCCTTGCGCGGAGGCCTCAGTCGCCGCGCCGCCCGCTCGGGCGGGACCAGATCAGCGAGAAGGTATCGCCGTCCTCGTCGTCGAAGAGGTTGGCGTAGATCGGGGCGTTGAAGCTCGGATCGTCGAGCTTGAGGCCGAGATAGTCGCGGCCCTCGTTGGAGCGCTTCGACCAGGCGGCGCCGATCTCGGCGCGGCCCACCAGGACGCGGTGGCTGGGAGCGTTCTCGCCAGTGGCGCGGGTATCGGGGACGATGCGCACGCCCTTGGCCTGGACGCTGAGGGTGACGATTTCGCCGGTGAACTCGTTCGAGCCGGTCTTCTTGAAGGTGCCGATGGTCGCCATTGTAATTCTCCGTTTTCCGTTCCCGAGCCCGCACCATTGCGGCCTCGATGGCGATCGGCAGGCCGGAGGCGGTCGACGGCGCACCCCGAAGGGGCCTGACAGCTTAGGAGGCGTCACGACACGAAAGTGTTGGATCTGTCCGACTTTTGAGAACGTATGGTGATCACGCTGCGAGGATAGATGTTTCGCGCCGCAATGGCCTGAGATCAACGCCGTCTGTTGGGGTCCAGATGTAATCGCCGGTGAGACTGATGTGCTGCCAGCCGAGTGGGGTAATGTGTTTGATGATGTCAAGCGGCGTGGGAATGCCATCTCGGTTGAGCTCGGCGAACGCCGGTTCGAGATAGAGTGTGTTCCAGTAGACGATGGCGTTGATTAGCAGGTTCAGTCCAGATGCTCGGTAGAACTGGCTCTCGAAAGTCCGGTCGCGCAATTCTCCGAGGCGATTGAAGAACAGTGCGCGGGCCAAGGTGTTCTGGGATTCGCTCTTGTTGAGGCCGACCGTCGCGTTCCTGCGCATTTCGGGGTTCTGCCACCACTGGGGCAGAAAGATGGACCGATTGATGCGACCGAGATCGCGTAGCGCCAACGCCAGTCCGTTCTGGCGTGGGAATGCGGACAGCTTTGCCAACACCGTCGAAGGCCGAACCTGCCCGGAACGGATCGTCGTGACCAGCCGCAGGATGTCGTTCCAGTTTGCCTTGATCCGCTCGACGTTGATGTGCTCGCCAACGAGCGGCGCCAGGTTTTCGGGAGGCGCGTCGCCCGGGAAGAGATAGAGCTTGCGATCCTTGAGACCGCGCAGCCGAGGCACAATCTGGAAACCAACGAGATGGCAAAGGGCGAAGCTCATATCGCTTACCCCGCCGGTATCGACATAGTGGGTTTCGATGGCGAGATCGCTGCCATGATAGAGCAGTCCATCGAGGACATAGATGGCTTCGCTCGCATTGGCATTCATGGCGATGATGTAGAAAGCGCCGTACTGGTCAGAGGTGAACCGGTAGAATTTGGCGCCGGGGTTGGGACCATAGCGGCCGTTGAGGTCGCCGATCGCCTCGGCGTGTCCGCCCGCCGGAAAATACTGGCCATCGGAGGATGACGTTGTTCCATCGCCCCACAAGCTTGCCAGAGGCAATTGCCTCTGGGCGTTGACGAGAATGGCGTGCGCGGCCGTGTAACCTTCCTCGCGAATATGCCAGTCGTGCGCCCAGGCGAGTTGGCGCATCGTAATGCCGGGGGAAACGTCCGCCATTCTCGTGAGACCGAGATTGATGCCGTCCGCCAGGATGGCGGTGAGGAGCGCAAGCTTGTTGTCGGCCGTCCGACCGCTGCGCAAATGGGTAAAGGCGTTCGAAAATTCCGTTCGGGCGTCAACCTCGAGCAAAAGGTCAGTGATGCGGATCGCAGGCAGACGGCTTTCCACCTTTAGCTTCAGCGACTTGGCGATGTCCGGAAACATAGCCTTGTGCGGCGTGACGCTAAACCCCGCCCCGGTCAGTTCTACATCGTCGAGCTCGCCGGCTGCGGCCAGACGCGAGAGGTCAGCCAGTCCATCGTTCAGCAGCTGGCGCTGTTGGCGAAGATACGTCTCGACATCGGTATCAACGGCGATTGGAAGCGGTCCTTCCTCACGCATCAGCTCGAATGTCGGCGTGGGAATGAGAAAGCTTTCGAAAGACTGGAAGCGTTTGGCTCCTTCCACCCAGACATCGCCCGCATCGAGCCGGCGCTTCAATTCGCTGAACAGGCAAAGCTCATAAGCCCTGCGATCAATCTTTCCATCTTTGAGTATGAGAGGCATCCAGCCCTTCGGCGCAAAGGAGATCGGTGCCTTGTCGGGTATGGTCCTTTTGCCCGTACGATATAGACCCGCGACCACGGATAGCGCCCGCAAGAGGGTCGCCGCCACTGCGTGACCGCGGAACACGAGAGTGGAGAGAAACTGTGGCGCCAGTTTTCTGATCGTCGGATAGCGCTGGAGCATTTCGATTTTACCGTCGATAACATCCGGCGCGATCAGCGTATCGACCGCCTGGACACTGGTTGTAAAAGCTGGCCATTGGATGACCAGATCAAGCGCTTTGGCCATGTCCTCACCCTTCTCTCTAGCCTTGATGATCGCATGGCAGACTTTTGAAACGTCCTTCAACGGCGTCTGCACTTCCCGAACGGATCGGGTGACGCGAGCAGCCGCCTGGTTATTGGCTCGCCGCGTCAGGATGCCCATGAGTTTCTTGAACATGTCGATCGCGCAATCGGTGAGATGGCGGGAAAGGTGGAGCACTGTTGCAGCCAGGACAGCATGTCGGCGTTCGGTGTTAAGGTCGCGCAGATGCTGCGCGCTCATTCGCGTCCCCTCTGCAGCAAATTCGTCAAAGACCTTGGCCGGAATTCGATCCATCAACGTCGTCGGCAGGTTCAGAGACCGGAGAAAGCGAATGCGCTCGGCAATTCTGTCGAGGTTGACGGCGGCTGGCGACAATGCCGGCGTTCTCGCCCAGGCAAGAATGGTCACGCTTGTCCCCTCACGCGGATCGAGAAGCTTGTCCAGATCGAGCTTTTGGCCTTCTGAGATCCCGCCGGCCAAGGCCCGATGAGCAATACGAATGCCGCGCCTGATCGCCACATGAATGATGGCTTCGAGCGCTGGCCGCGCTGGCAAGAGAATTCTCCTGCGTCGCAGTTCTTCCACGACCATATCCGCCAATACATCGGCCTGGCGCAGGGTTTGTGCGGCAGGTGTCAGCCAGCCTGTGAGTGCCCGCACGTCCGAAGGCACAAACGGACGCATCTGCATTCTGTCGAAAAGCAGGGCCAGATGCTCGCGCCGCGTCTGTGGGCGCTCGAAATAACGATCGATCTCATGGTGATCGACGCCGATCTGCCGCGCCAGAAATCGTAAGACGCCAGCCGGCAGGACCTCGCCATCCGCAAGCGGTCGGCCAGGGTATCGTAGCGTGGCCAGAACACAGGCGAGGCCCAGCCTGTTCGAGGCCTTGTTCTGTCGCATGATCAGGTCGAGATCCGATCGATCCAGCGTGTAATGTTTGGCGATCTCCCTTTCGTTATCCGGGATGATCGTCGCCTGTTGCCACCATGCCTCGCTCAGTAATGCTCTTCGCGCCATTCTCTGATCTTCCCGTTTCGCCGCGGAGAGTGCAGCGAAACGGAAAATGCGTGTCCGACAAACGAACGTTTCGCGGCATCCACAGTTCTTGTCCGCAAACCTTGTCATGAAACGGCAAATCGGACAATGTCCGAATTCAACGGAAAAACGGACAAACCACGTCTCATGACCTCTATCGGCTATGCAAGGGTCTCCACCGGCGAGCAGGACACCGCCCTGCAACTCGACGCTTTGCGCAAAGCAGGTTGTGAAAGGCTGTTCGAGGATAAGGCATCCGGCATGAAGACTGACCGACTCGGATTGGCGGAGGCGATCCGCTACGTTCGCGACGGCGACACGCTCACAGTCTGGAAGCTCGACCGCCTCGGCCGGTCGATGAAGCACCTCATCGAGATCATCACCGAACTGGAGGCCAAAGGCGTCGGCTTCCGATCCATCACCGAAAACATCGACACCACGACATCCGGCGGTCGCCTGGTCTTCCACCTGTTCGGCGCGCTGGCACAGTTCGAGCGCGATCTGATCCGGGAACGAACACGTGCCGGTCTGCAAGCCGCAGAGGAACGCGGCCGACGCGGTGGCCGACAAGTCGTCGTAACCCCGGACAAACTTGCCAAAGCCCGCCAGCATCTGGCGGCCGGTTTGAACGTCCGGGAAGCCGCGGCCCGCGTGAAAATCGGGAAAACCGCCCTCTACGAAGCTCTCAAGGCCGAAAAAGCAACGACATCCACGGTCAAACCAACCTGAGTTCCGGATACGTTCTTAAAAGTCGGACAGATTCGCCACTTTCGTGTCGTGACGCCT
>JAEXHR010000009.1 GCA_023449855.1 Pseudomonadota bacterium
GATGAGGCGAAGCCGTAATCCGCCAGCGAACTCTCCGTGGAAGGACGGCGGATGACGGCTTCGCCTCATCCGCCCTACGATACAGTTCGCTTTTGAATCAAATCGTCATTTACACGTAAGCACCGAATTCATGCGTTCGGTGCATTATTGTCGTTTGGGACAAGGGGTCGGGAAGCATCAGTGGAGCCAGGAGGGCTGCCATGAGTACCGACTACATGATCAAACCGGTGGGGGCACCGGTTGTGGCGCCGATTGCACGACCCACACCGGACGCGGTGCGCGAAGCCGTGCCTACTCAGCTGCCGCCGGACAAGACGGTGACAGCCGCACCCGGCGTCTCGCATGTCAACATCTCACCGGCCAACTATCAGCAGGTGGACAGCGATCGCATTTCCAAGGGCGTGATCATCGACCGGGATGCCAAGGAGATCGTCTTTGTCTCCGTGGACAAGAAGACCAATCAGGTCATCAACCAGTATCCGGAAGAAACGCGGCTGCGGACGCGCGCTTATTTGCGGGCAATGGATGTCGCGAAGCAGGACGCGAGGCTTTACGAGCGCCGTATCGAGACCGAGCGCAACGCCTGACCGTCAGACGTCGCGCTTGGCGTAAGCCGTGTCCATATAGGTGCTGCCGGTGGCCGCATCGGTGACGACGTTCTTGATCGTCGCCTTGTTCTTCCCGGTCATCAGGAACTTGGTATCGCCGACCCGGAAAGAATTGTCCTTGATCAGCACCTGCTGATACTTCACCGTTCCCTCGCTCTGATACCTCACTTGAGCGCGGTAACCCTCGACCTGCGAGACGGCGACCTCGAATTTCTTGCCGTTGGCATATATCCCCTTCCAGCTCCCCTGATAGAGCTCGGGATCCACCGCGACATACTTGCCCGCGGTGATCGGCGAGGTCGTCTTGGCTGCGGTGGAGAGAATGCTCAAAACGTCGGCCATGTCTGCCTCATCTGCGCAGCATCGAATCGCTGCGCTTGCCGCATTACGCAATGCCGCGCGTTAATCGACCGTTAAGATATCACGGACGCCCGGACAGGCCCGCGGCGATGTTGCGGTTGATGTCGATCAGCGCCTGCAGGTGCTCGACCTGACGGATCTGCTGCAGCGCCGCGCACTGCGTCATCACGAAAATGCCGATATTGGCGATGTTCTGCCGGATTTCGAGCTTTTCCGGGTTCTGGTCATTCATGGCATCGCCCACGAAGATCGACCAGAGCTTGCGGTTGAACAGCAGCGCCTCGTCGAGGCCGGCATCAGTGGTGGACCAGTTGGCGACCACGTCCTGCAGCTTGCGCGCGGCCTTCAGAAGAGCCTGGGCCTCAATGTCTCGCGGTGATGCGGTGGTTTGAGCTGTACGCGCGTAAGCCTGGGCACCGATCGACATGAACTACCTCAACAGCTCTTCTTCCCGCTTGATCAGCGGACGCAATTCCCTGAGTGCTTTGTAAAGTTGGCCACTTAAGATTAGCTTACTAATCTCGCTGATGGGATCGCGATAGCTTGGAACCGCTTCGATCAGATCCTTGATGAAGCCGAGGTAAAGTTCCTGATAGGCCGGTATATCGTTCTCCAGATACATCATCTGGACGCACAGATAGATGCGCTTCACCGGTGTGTTGGCCGTCTCCGCGGTAAGAATGTCCTTTTCGCGCAGGATGGGTGCGTCGCCGTCGATCAGGAATGCCGTACGCGTCTCGGAATTCGTGATCACGCTTTGGCCGATGATGATTCGCTCACCAGGTTTCAGCTCGACTCGCAGTGGCATTCTAGCCTCCTCTCATGGCTCCCGCGCGGGAGCTGGAAAATACGACGGCTCGGCGCATAATACCAGCAGCCATGAGTGCGCGTCCGGCCGCTACAGGGCGCTGGAATAATCGCCTGGCCTTACGAAAAACGGCGGGGTTTCCCCCGCCGTCGAAGCATCCTGCCCGTGTGCCGGGTTTACTGGAGCAGCTTGAGCACGCTCTGCTGCGACTGGTTCGCGAGCGCCAGCGCCGACACAGCGATCGACTGGCGGGTCGAGAGCGCCTGGCTGTTCGCCGCCTCTTCGTTGGTATCGGCCAGCGTCAGGTTGGACGAGCCGGTCTGCAGCACGTTGATCAGGTTCTTGGCGAATTCCTGACGGATCTGCACGATCGACAGGTTGGAGCCAAGCGCCGATGCCTGCGCGCGCAGGGTGGAGCTGGCGATATTGAGCGAGCTCAGGGTGTTGTTCGCCGAGGTATTGTCGAGAAAGTCCGTGCCCTTGGCGAGCTTGCCGAGACCGAGACCCGCCGGCGTCAATGTGGTGCCTGCGATATTGAGCGTCGATTTGCCAGTCTCGTTGAAAACGAGCTTGAGCTGATCGCCGCCAAGCAGGTTGATGCCGTTGAAGGACGCATCCTGCGACGTGGTCGTGATCTGGTCGATGATGTTGTTGTACTGCGCGACGAGATTGGCGCGCGATGTCTGCGACGCGAAATCCTGCACCGGCGTGGTCGGCGTCAATCCGTTGAACAGCTTGCCTGCGCCTGCCGCGGTTCCGCCGATCGCACCGATCGTCGATGACGCAGCATCATTCGATGTGGTGATCGTCAGATAGCCGGTCGGATCGAGAACCGCCTGCAGATTGTTCGGCGCAAGCGCAGCGTTGAGCTGCGCCAGCGTCGATACCTGCCCGCTCGCGGTACCGAACGTGATGTTAGTCGCCGTGCTCGAGGGATTGGTCGCTGCGATGGTGAGGGTCAATGCAGGCGGCCCGCCCAGTGCGGTCGGACCCGCTGCCCGCTTCACATTGACTGACGTGCCAATGCCCAGCGCTGCGAGCGCTGCGGTGTTCGAGCTGTCGATCTTCAGGTCCGACGTGGTGCCGGTATGCAGCGTAATCGCACCGATGGGCGCCGCTGTATTGACCGCGGAACCGGTGCCGCCTGACAGCGTGTCGATCTTGCTGAGCAGCGTCGCCACGCTGTCGGTGATGTTGATCTCGTTGTTGCCCGAGGCGCCCGACGCCTTGAAGGTCAGGCTCTGGCCGTTCACGGTGATGGTGTCATTCACCGCAAAATTGGTAGCGATCGAATCGCTCGGGCTCGCGCCCGAGAGCAGCGTCGCGCCGGTGATCGGAGCTGGCGCCGCAGCCTTGTTGTTCGCGATAGCGCCAACGAACGTATTGTCCAGCGGCGTGGCGGTGCCGAGCAGATTGTCGGCGGTCGCACCCGGATTGATCGGCGTCTGGATCGACGATTTGGCGTTATAGCCAACTGGAATCTGCAGCGCCTGATTCGCGATCGACTTCGCGGTATCGACCAGCTTCTGCAGAGACGTGATGCCGGTATTGGCCGCCTGCAGCACCTGCACGCCATTGCCGATGCCGTCGAGCAGGTTGTTGATGTCGCCGGCGCGGCTATCGAGGCCTGCAGCCGTGAAGAAATTCGTCGGGTTATCGAGGGCCGAATTAACCTTCTTGCCGGTCGCGAGCCGGTTCTGCGTGGTCGACAGAAGATCCGCCGTCGATTGCAGCGACAGCAGGTTCTGGCGAACCGAAGCCGAAAGAACGATGCCTGACATATGGAAACCTTCCTGTTCCCCGCGCGAACGACCTTCAGGTCGCGCCAGCGCATGGTGCATCTGACGAGTCTCACCTCGTCGCGACGCTGCCGGTTGAATTTGACGCCCTTCTGGAAGAGGAATCTCAGTTCGCCCTTCGGCGATGCCCGGATTAACGCGACCGATTCTCGGCCTACCTGCTTCCTAAACAGGGCCGACTATGCGGCCGTACACCTTAAATTAAGGTTAACGTCCTCTTAAGAGCTTGCCGGAAGCTTGCAGCGACGCGAAAAAGGCCCGGAAACGCTTGTTTCCGGGCCTTTGGAGTCGTCCAAACGCAAAAACGGCGGGGTTTCCCCCGCCGCGTCGATGTGTTGCGACTGCTGTCAGTGCTGCGCGATTAGCGGAGCAGCTGGAGCACGCCCTGCTGCGACTGGTTGGCCAGCGACAGCGCGGAGACGGCGATCGACTGGCGGGTCGACAGCGCCTGGCTGTTGGCGGCTTCCTCGTTGGTGTCGGCGAGGGTCAGAGCCGACGCGCCGTTCTGCAGCACGTTGATCATCTGCTTCGAGAAGTCCTGACGCATCTGAACGACCGAGAGGTTCGAACCGAAGGCCGAAGCCTGCGAACGCAGCGTGGAGCTGGCGTTGTTCAGCGAGGTCAGGAGCTTGTTGGTGGCGGCGTTGTCAAGGAAGTCCTTGCCCTTGGTCAGCGACTGCAGACCGAGGCCGGCCGGATCGAAGGTGACGCCGGTGATGCTCAGCTTCGACTTGCCCGTTTCGTTGAAGGTCAGGGCCAGCGTGTCGCCGTTGAGCAGGTTGACGCCGTTGAACGAAGCGTCAGCCGCGGTCGTCTTGATCTGGTCGATCACCGTATTGTACTGCGCGACAAGACCCGAACGGGTGTTCTGAGCGTTGACGTCAGCCACCGGAGCCGAGGTATTCAGCGCGCCGAACAGCTTGCCTGCACCGGTCGCAGTGCCGCTGATGATGCCGCTCGCCGAGAGATCGAACGAAGCTTCATCATTGGTGGTCTGGATCGTCAGCTTGCCGGCGGTATCGATCGAGGCCTGCAAGTTGCTGGTGGCCAGCTTCTTGTTGAGGTCGTCGAGCGTGTTCACCTGGCCGGCGCCCGTACCGAAAGTGATCGTCTGCGGAGCCGAGCCATCGATCGCACCGATCGTCAGCGCCTGACCAGCCTTGGAGTTGGTCGGGGCAACCGGCGTCGTGGTCGCGGCCAGGCCAAAAGAGGCCAGTCCGTTGCCAGCGAGCGAGATCGTATCGGTCGTGTTCTTGGCCTTGATCGTGATCGCGCCAGCCGTGATCGACGCCTTGTCAGCGCCGGTCGCACCGGTGATCGCGTCAACGGAGTCGAGCACGTCCTGCACCGTGAGGGTGCTGCCGGCGCCGACGCCGATGGTGAAGCCGGTGGTGGCATCGCCCGTCTTGGTCGTGGACCCAGTCGAGAACGTGATATCCACGCCGTTCACGGTGAGCTTCGAGCCGTTCGCCGGGGTCGCAGCGAGCGTATCTGAGTTCGCGGCCGACACGAGCGCGGTAGCGCCAGTGATCGGAGCAGCGGCCGTGAGGTTGTTATTGACCGCAGTGCCGCTGACCGTCGCAGCGGTGTCCGCATTGCCGAGCAGGTTGCTGGCGGTCGCGCCGGTGATCGTGGTCGAGAACTGCGACTTGGTCGAATAGCCCGAGGTCGCCTGCAGCGCCTGGTTGGCGATCGACTTGGCCGAGTCAACCAGCTTCTGTAGCGAGGTGATGCCGGTGTTGGCCGCCTGCAGGATCTGCACGCCGTTGCCGATGCCATCGAGCAGGTTGTTGATGTCGCTGGCGCGGTTGTTCAGGCCCTGGGCCGTGAAGAAGTTGGTGGGATTGTCCAGCGCCGAGTTGACCTTGTTGCCGGTCGCGAGGCGGTTCTGGGTGGTGGAGAGAAGATCCGCGGTCGACTGCAGGGAGAGCAAGTTCTGACGGACGGATGCCGAGAGCGTAATGGACATGTTTTGATACCTTCCTGGTAAACACAACTAGACGACCTTCTTGGTCGGTCCCGGGAACATGCTCCCGCAGGCTCTAACAATCCGTAAAAACAACCCGCGCGATTTTGCCGAATCCCTTGTTTTATTGCGGTTTCTCGCTGCGCGTGCGCACAACCGCTCACGCACCGCACGCAATGTACGATGTCGCTGATATCAAACGATTTTGTTGAAAGGTTGCGCCGTCACAACTTCAGACTGGCGGTAGCATGAAACGTTATGAGGCCGAAACTGCCTCATACGCCTTTAAAGAAACTTAACCAGACTCATCTGGTACAGCGTCGAGGTCGTTTGATACGACGCCTGCAGCGCGGTCTGCAGCGCGAGGATCTTGGTGGCAACTTCGTCGTTATTGATGCCCTCGATGCTGTCGAGCATCGTCTGCGCCATCGCCTTGGTCTGCACCTGGCGATCGGTGGCCGACTTGATCGCGGCCTGCGCGCCGGCGAAGTCGGCCTGGATATTCTCGACGCTCTGCTGGCCGGGAACATCGGCAAGGTTCTTGGCCACGCGCAGGTTCAGCGCCGCGATCTGCGAATTCGCATCCTTGGCATAGTTGGGATCGGTCAGTTTGTTCGGATCCACGGCGACGGCCGCAAATACCGCCACGGTCTGCAACTGATTGCGCAGCGCCTGCTCGTCGGCGCGCGCGCCATATTGCACGTTGATCGACGTATCGATCTGCGACACCGCCGATCCGCGGGCCGGGCCATTGGCTGCGGTGTCCTGTTCGCCCTGATACCAAATCACAGTATTGGTCGCGTTACCTGCGACCAGCGTGGTGGCCGCGCCAAGCGGCGTCGAGCCGACGCGCAGCGGCGGCTGATCGAAGAAGTTCTCGCCAGCCTCGATCGCCGAGGCCGCAACCATCGGACCGTTGGCGAGATCCTTCATGGCGCTGCCGAGCGCCGTATTGAGATTGGCCGCGGTCGCCGTGCTGTCGGCGCCGATCGCAAAGCTGCCGGCCGGCAGCGGCGTCTTGTCCGACGCCGTCAGCACGATGTCTTCCGTCGTGCCGTCCGGCATCGTGAAGGTAAACTTCACCTGATCGCCGACGCTGGGATTGGTCGCTCCGAGGTCCACCGACATGGACTTCTGCGCCGGCGCGCCCGACGGATCGACCGGCTGCGTCACCGTCGCGCCCGGGATCGTTGTCGAGACGCCGGTCACCTTCATACCAAACGGCTGAGCCGTGGCGGGCGGCACCGGCGTCATGTCCTCTTCCGTGATGGCCACCGAGGTCGCCGGCACGCCGACGGCGCTGCCGACACGGCCATTCAGATTGACGCCGAGATCGGCGGTCTTGCGTTCCGCGATCACCTGCTTGAGGCCGGCGATGTTCGCGCCGTTGCCATTCATGATCTGGTCGGCCGGCGCGACAGGCGCCGTATCCGTGGCCCGGCCGGAGAACAGATAGCGGTCGCCCGAGCGTGCATTGAGCATGTCGACGCTGTCGAAGAAATCGAGCGACGCCGTTTTCTGTCCGGGTGTCTGGCCTGTATTGTCGAAATTGCCGCCCGCGCTGACGGCGGCGCCCTTCACTTCCGACCCGATCTTCACCAGGCGCTGCAATGACAGATTGGCGACGCCGATGCGGGTGTTGAGATTGGTCGCGGTGTCTGCATAGGACGCGACGGTCGAAATCTGCGCCCGCAACGCAATCGACAGGCTGCGCCCGCTGCCGAGCCCGGCATAGGTGTTCGCGACCTTGCCGCTCGACAGTTGCTGCGTCAGCGTATCGAGCTGATTGCGCAGATCGAGAATGCCGGAGCCGATATAGGATGTACGTCCGCCAACGCCACTGATCGTCATGATCGCCTCAGAATGCCTGCATCAGGGATTTGTACAATTCGTTCACCGTCGACATCACGCGTGCATTGGCCGAATAGGCGTTCTGCAGCGCCAGCAGATGCGCCATCTCGTCGTCCATGTTCACGCCCGACGCATCCGCCATCTTCTTGTCGAGCGTGTTCAGCACCACGTTCTGGCCATCGGACAACTGCTTCGCGGCATCCGCAGCCGCGCCCTGCTGGCTGACGAATTGCCGCATATAGCTGAGCAGGTTGCCCGAGAACGGCGCGCCCGTGCTGCCGGTGCCGGTCTGCGCACCGTAAGTGAAGCTCGCATTGGTGAGCTGGTTCAGCATGAAGGACGAGCGCTTGGTATCGCCCGCCGCCGTCGTCGAACTATAGCTGACGAGCTTCGAGGGATCGGCGGCCACCGCACTGTTCACTGAGAGACGACCGGCAAGACCGGTCATCTGCGATCCGCTCCCGGTGAACGCGCCGCTATAGGCGTTACCGTTGTCGGTGAACAACGAGAGTTCCGTGCTGCCATCCGACAACGTTCCCGGCGGCTGCGTCACCGTCGTGGACAGGTTGGTAATGGTCGCAAAGGCCGGATTGCTGGACACCGACAGCGACGACAGCGACGCACCGCTGAAGGTGACATTGCCGCCGAGCGCGCTGTTGATCTGGTTCAGAATCCCCGCGGTGCCCTGCGAGAAGTCGATGCCGATCACCTTGTCGTTGGGATTGGCGGTCGCATTATCCGGCAGCGGCAGAGCGTCCGGCGAATCCACGCGCATCAGCGAGATCTGTCGCTGCTGACCCGTCGCCGCATCGGTGTAAGTGAGATTGATGGTATTGCCCGGCAGCATCTTGGATGCGTCGAGCGAATAGCTGGTGGCCGGCGCCACCGGCGGCGGCGACACCGTGGTCTTGTCCGACAGCGCGCTCGAGATCGATGCGGCGAACTGATCGAGCTGGTTCTGCGCCTCGACCAGCGTCTTGTCGCGCAGCTCGGTATAGGCCGCGATGGTGCCGGACTTGATCGCACCGCTCGCGGTCAGGTCGATCGAGCCGCCATTTGGCAGGTCGATCATCACAGAACCGAGCGTGCTCTTGGTCGGATCGGAGTTCCAGGTTGTGCCCGCCGACACGGTGCCCTGCGCATCGAAACGCAGCGTCGCAGCCTCGTTGCCGACCAGCTGCACGCCGGAGCCGGTAAACACCGTCACCTGATTGGCGCCGTTGGTGCTGACACGGATGTCCATCAACTGCGAGAGCTGGTTGATATACTGATCGCGCTGATCCAGCAGCGCCGCCGTATTGCCGTCGGTGGAGGTGCCGCCGAGCGGATTGGCCGTCAACTGATTGTTGATGGTCGCAATCTGCTTCATCAGATTGTTGGCGGTGGTCACCGAATCCTTGATGCCATTTTCCGCCGCGCCGCGCAGGTTCTGCACCCCCTGCGTCATCGAATTCAGTTGCTGCGCAAGCGTCTTCGCGGCATTGATCACGCCGGTCCGGGCCGACGAACTGTCGGCGCTGGTCGACAGCGCCTGCACCGCGGCGGTGAGCGCGTTGAACGAATATTCCAGCGAACCGACCGAGCCGGGATTGCCATAGAGGCTCTGCATCTGCTGCAGATAGTTCGACTTCAGCGACGCATAGCCCGCGCCCGACATCTCGGTGCGGAGCTGCGCCAGAATATATTGATCGAGTTCGCGGTTGACGCCGATGTTGCGAACGCTGCTGCCGTCGCCGGCATTGACCGCGACCTGGTTCGCCGTCTTGCGGATATAGCCGGGCGTCTCCGCATTGGCGACATTCGACGAGACGAGCGAGAGCGCAGCCTGATTGGCGCGCAAGCCGGCCATGGCGATGGAGAGTGCGGTGTTCAGACTCATGACTAACTGTCGCTCTCAAGGTTCACGGAAGAACGGCCGCCGGGGCGGCCTTTGGCGTTAGCGCATCACGTTCAGCAAATCCTGCACCATGGTGTTGGTCGTCGTGATCACCTTAGTGTTGGCCGAGTAGGCCTGCTGCGTGATGATGAGCTTTGTGAATTCGTCGGCGATGTCGGTGTTCGACGATTCCAGCGACGAGCCGGAAATGCTACCGCCCTTGCCGTATAGCGCTTCGCCGGACTCGTTGGTCACCTCGAACGCGCCGCCATCGATGCGCTTGAGGAAGTTGGCGCCGTTGAAAGTGGCGATGCTGACTTCCGCGAGGTCGATGTTGCGGCCGTTGGAATAGCTGCCCACCACGCGCCCTTCATTGCTCACCGAAACGCTCTTGAGCTGGCCTGCGGCGTAACCGTCCTGCTGCAACTGGTTGACCTGCGCATTGCCGTTGGTATCGGCGAATTGCGTGAGACCGCCGGTGCCGAAGGCCATGGTGACATTGCCGAGCGACTTGCCCGACACGGTCAGGCCAGTGAGCGTGATCTGGCCGACGACCGGCTGCATCTGACCGTCAGGACCGAACTTGAAATCGGTGCCGACATTCGTCCATGCGGCTGTTGCGCCCGTTGCGGACGGATCGGTCTGATAGAACAAATTCCAGGTATCGGTGCCGCCCAGTGTCGAGGATTCCACCTTCGCCCAGCGGAATTGCAGGCTGACGGGCGCACCGTTGCCGTCATAGGCGGTGGTCGCACCGCCTGCGATCGACTGATCGAGGAAGGTCTTGACGTCGCTGCCGATCACGGTGCCGGTGCCGGCGGTGCCGCCGCCCGTGCGCAGCCCCGTCACGGTGCCGGTGAAGCCCATCGCCTGGAATGCAGCGACGGCCGTGGAGGACGAACCGGCTGCCAGCGTGAAGTCGTTTGCCGTGCCGGAATTCAGAGTAACGACGCCCGTTGCGGAGATGCTCGATGGCGTTGTGGTGTTGCCGGTGAGCGTGTCGATCTGCGCAAGCAGCGAGCCCATATTCGCCGTCGCCAGATTGACGAAGGTCGTTCCCACGACAGGTGTCGGCGCCGGGGTAACCGCGGGATCGTAGAACTGGATCGTATTGGTGGTGGTCACGCCGCCATTGGTGGTCTTCAGCACGAGCGTGTCGTTATGCGCAAACGCCGCCGTCAGCGTATCGGAGCCGGCCGCACCTCTCAGCGTCGTGGCGTTCGAGATCGGAACCGGCGTGGTCGCAGCGTTGTTGCGGGCATTGCCGGCAACGGCCTTATTGCCGAACGGCGTCGCCGCCGTCCCGAGCGTGCGCGGATTCGAGATGTAGTCCGCCGGACGCAGCAATTCGGAGCCCGGAACCGTGGTCTGGTGATCGGCCGTCAGCGGATAGGCGGCGAGGTTGGCGCGATAGTCGATCTTGGTGGTCGCCTGCGACGGCAGGAAGTCGTTCTGGAAGCGCAGCACTTCCGGGGTCGAGCCCGCCGGGTTGCCCGTCGAGGGATCGATCTTCACGCCCTGCAGATAGTAACCGGCGCCGTTGACGAGATAACCGTTCTTGTCCAGCGAGAAGTCGCCGCGGCGGGTGTATTTGTTGACGCCG
>JAEXHR010000027.1 GCA_023449855.1 Pseudomonadota bacterium
GCATGTACCAGTCGACGATCTTCGGCACGTCGGTGCGGCCGCGCGCGCCGCCGAAAGCGGTTCCCTTCCACACGCGTCCGGTCACCAGCTGGAACGGACGCGTCGCAATCTCGGCGCCGGCAGGCGCCACGCCGATCACGATCGACTGGCCCCAGCCGCGATGGCACGCTTCCAGCGCCTGGCGCATCACGGTGACATTGCCGGTGCAGTCAAAGGTGTAGTCGGCGCCGCCGATCTGATCAGCGCCCGACTTGGTCATGTCCACGAGGTGAGGGACCAGGTCCTTGCCGAGTTCCTTCGGATTGACGAAGTGTGTCATGCCGAAGCGTTCGCCCCAGGCCTTGCGGTCATTGTTGATGTCGACGCCAATGATCATGTCGGCGCCGGCGAGGCGCAGGCCCTGCAGCACGTTGAGGCCGATGCCGCCGAGACCGAACACGATCGCCTTGGCGCCTTGCTCCACCTTGGCGGTGTTGAAGACAGCGCCGACGCCGGTGGTGACGCCGCAGCCGATATAGCAGACCTTGTCGAACGGCGCGTCCTCGCGGATCTTCGCCACGGCGATCTCCGGCAGCACCGTGTAATTGGCGAAGGTCGAGGTACCCATATAGTGGTGCACCGGCTTGCCCTCGAGCTTGAAGCGCGAGGTGCCGTCGGGCATCAGGCCCTGGCCCTGGGTCGAGCGGATGGCGGTGCAGAGATTGGTCTTGCGCGACAGGCAGGACGGGCACTGGCGGCATTCCGGCGTGTAGAGCGGGATGACATGGTCGCCGGGCTTCACCGAGGTGACGCCACGGCCGACTTCGCGCACGATGCCTGCGCCTTCATGGCCGAGGATGGCGGGGAAGAGACCTTCCGGATCGGCGCCCGACAAGGTGAACTCGTCGGTGTGGCAGATGCCGGTCGCCTTGATTTCCACCAGCACCTCGCCATCGCGGGGGCCGTCGAGTTGAACGGTGGTGATCTCCAGCGGCTTGCCGGCAGCAATGGCAACGGCGGCGCGAACATCCATGGCGAATTCCTTAGTTGGTCAGGGAAGCATCAAGGTTGTGATTGCGGGCGGCAGCTCCGCGCAATCAGCCATTGCCGCTTAGCACATCATGAGGCACTGAGCAGCCCATGAATAAAGAGACAAATGCCCTCATCGCCTCGGCTGCGCCCGTGCTGTTCGTGCTGCTCTGGAGCACCGGCTTCATCGGCACCAAATATGTGCTGAACGGCGCTGAGCCGCTGACCTATCTCACCGTTCGGATGATCGTCGCGGCCGGCATCATGGGCGTCATCGTCGCCCTGACGCGGCCGGCCTGGCCGGATCGCGCCGGCATCGGCCACAATATCGTCGCCGGTCTTTTGGTGCAGGGGCTGTATCTCGCAGGCACGGTGCTGGCGATCGCGCATCAGGTGCCGGTCGGCCTGTCGGCGATCATTCCGGGCCTGCAGCCGATCCTCACCTCGATCCTTGCCAGTCGTTTTCTGAACGAGCGCGTGACCCCGCTGCAATGGGGCGGGCTCGTGCTCGGCCTTGGCGGCGTGCTGCTGGTGCTGCATGGCCGTCCGATGTCGGGCAATGCCGGCTGGGGCTGGGCGGCGTCGGGCCTCTCGCTGGTCACCATCACCATCGGCACGCTGTATCAGAAGCGCTTCTGCAGCGGCACCGACTGGCGGGTCGGGAGCTTCGTCCAGCAATTCGCGGCCATGGTGATGCTCGGCATCGGCGCGTTTCTGTTCGAGACGCGCGTGATCCACTGGACCACGGAGTTCGTGCTGTCGGTGGCGTGGCTGGCCGTGGTGCTGTCGATCGGCACCGTCGGGCTGCTGTACTGGCTGCTGCGTCGTCAGGCCTCGAGTCAGGTGGCGAGCCTGTTCTATCTGGTGCCGGCGGTGACGGCGCTGATGGCCTTCATCCTGTTCGGCGAGAAGCTGGACGCAGTGGCGATCGCCGGCATGATCGCCTGCGGCGCCGCGGTGCTCCTGGTCAACCGCGCCAAGGCGTGAGCACCTCTGCCGTAGGGCGGATTAGCGTAGCGTAAACCGCCGGCCGAGTTCGTGTGGCGAAGAACGGCGGATTACGCCTTCGGCTAATCCGCCCTACGGCCGAGGGTATCCTCCAAATGAAAAAGCCTCCGGACTTGGACCCGGAGGCTTTCACATCTGCGAGGAAGAAGCTTACTTCTTCTTGGCAGCCTTCTTGGCCTTCTTGGCGACCTTCTTGGCAGCCTTCTTCACGGTCTTCTTGGCGGCGGCCTTCTTGACGGTCTTCTTGGCAGCAGCCTTCTTGACGGTCTTCTTGGCGGCCTTCTTCACGGTCTTCTTAGCAGCTTTCTTAGCCATTGGTGGTCTCGCTTTCTTGGTTGTCTTCTTTGAAGATGTCTTCGCAGAAGCTTTCTTGGTGGACTTCTTCTTGGCCGGAGTCACTTTCTTTGCGACTTTCTTCGCGGCCTTGGTAACTGTCTCGGCCACCGAAGTGGCCGCTTCTTTGGTCGCACCGGCGGCGCTGCTCAGCGCATCCGTCACGTGTTCGATGATCGGAGTGTCGTCAGTCATAGCATCCCCCAGCGGTTCTCGACTTTCTTACGTTAGTCCGATTCGGCGGCGTGTTGAAGTGCATGCGATATGCCGTCAACTACCTCGTATCGTCTTATACGCTTTTAATGCGCGATCGCGACCTTCTTTGTGGTCGATGATCGGCATCGGATAGTCTGTCCCGAGTTCGATACCTGCGCTCTTCAGCTCCATCGGTGTTGCCGTCCACGGTTGATGAACGAGTTTTGCTGACAAGTTGTTAAGCTCCGGAACCCAGCGGCGCACATAGTCACCGTCCGGATCGAACTTCTCACCCTGCAGGATCGGATTGAAGACGCGGAAGTAGGGCGCAGCATCGGCGCCGGAGCCCGCGACCCATTGCCAGTTGGCTGGATTGCTGCCGTTGTCGGCATCGACGAGCGTATCCCAGAACCACTCTTCGCCCTCGCGCCAGTCGATCAGGAGGTGCTTCACGAGGAAGGAGGCGACCACCATGCGCACGCGATTGTGCATCACGCCGGTATGCCAGAGCTCGCGCATGCCCGCATCGACGATGGGATAGCCGGTGAGGCCGCGCTGCCAGGCCTTCAGCGCCTTGCGATCGGTCTTCCACGGAAAGTCGTCGAACGACTCCTGCAGATTGCGCGCGGCGAGATCAGGAATGTCGAACAGGAGATGCCGGCAGAACTCGCGCCAGCCAAGCTCGCTGAGGAATTTTCCGATGTCGCTTGCGAGCTTCGGATGCTCATCCGCAGTGAATTGCGCGGCGTACCAGACTTGCCGGGGGCTGATCTCGCCGAAACGCAGATGTGGCGACAGGCGCGACGTCCCGTCGCGGTCCGGGCGATCGCGATCATTCGCGTAGCCCTGAATGTCCTTGAGGAAGCGCTTGAGATGTTTTTGCGCAGTCGCTTCGCCTGGCTCCCAGTTCTCTCGCAGGCCGCCCGCCCAGTCTGGTTTGGTCGGCTCCAGCTTCCAGTCAGTCAACTTGTCGCTCTTCACTTTCGGCGCGGCGATGAGCTTCTTCGGCGCGGGCACGGGCTTGGCCGGGCCGCCCATCGCGAGGATGCGCTTGAAGAAGGGTGTGAAGACGCGCAGGCCGCGTCCTTCCTTGTTGCGAATGGTGTTCGGATGCGTCAGCAGATCGCCGGGGAAGCTCTCGGTGCCGATATCGAGATCGGCGAGCGCCTCGGTCACCTCATCGGCGATAGCAAGATGCGGCGCCTGTGCGATCTCGTTCCAGTAGACGTGGCCGGCATCGATCTCGCGGGCGATGGCGGGGATGACCTCTGCTGCAGCGCCGCGGCGGAGGACAAGCGTGCCGCCGATCGCCTCCAACCGTTCGGCCAGCGCACTCAGCGACTGCGCCAGCCACCAGCGTGTTGCGCCACCCATGGGCCGCGCGCGCGGCGGCTTGATCTGTTTGCTGTGCTCGTCGAGCAGATAGAGACAGAGCACCGGCGCGCCCGATTTCGCGGCGGCATGGAGCGCGGGGTGATCCGAGAGGCGAAGGTCGTCGCGAAACCAGACGATGATGGGGGACTGATCGGTCATGATCCCGATCTAACACGGATAGCGTGAGATCGATCCAGTCCGGGATACCTCGATCTGCAACCTTGCGCCGATCGATGCGTATCTGTTCGTATCGACAGCGCAACGCACTGGAGGCCGACGTGAAGCGCAACGTGATTCTCTATCTGGCGACCTTCATCGTCATGCTGCCGCTCGACCTTCTCTTCCTCGGCATCGTCGCGAAGAGCTTCTTCACCTCGCAGGTCGGCGACATGCTCGGCGAGGTCCGTCTCGCGCCGGCCGTTCTGTTCTATTGCCTCTACATCGCCGGCATCCTGATCTTCGTCAGCGCTTCGGCCGATGCGACATGGCGTTCGGCACTGCTCTATGGCGCGCTGTTCGGCTTCTTCTGCTACGCGACCTTCGAGCTGACCTCGCTGTCGCTGCTCAAGCACTGGACCTGGCCGGTGGTGGTCGTCGACATCGCCTGGGGCACCTTCGTCACCGCGACGGCGGGCACGCTCGGGCTGCTCATCGCCGACTGGCTGGCGCCGCGGAGTTGGTGACAGCGTAGGATGGGTAGAGC
>JAEXHR010000167.1 GCA_023449855.1 Pseudomonadota bacterium
CCGGGGGCCGGCGGGCCGCGGCGGCCCACGACAGATGTCTAGTTCGCCGGCATCGGCGGCACGGGCAGGGCCGTCACCGACTTGATCTTCTCCATCGCAAAACGCGATGTCACGTTCTTGAGTGCCACGGCGCTGATCAGCTTCTTGTAAAAGACGTCGTAGCTCTGCATGTCCGCCACCACGACGCGCAGCATGTAGTCGACGTCACCGGCCATGCGGTAGAATTCCATCACCTCGGGCATGGCGCTGACAGCATCGGCGAACTTCTTCAGCCAGGCGTCGGAATGGTCCGCGCTCTCCACCGAAACGAAGACCGAGATGCCCAGGCCGATCTTGTTCTGATCGACCAGCGCCACCCGGCGCAGGATCACGCCATCGGCCTCAAGGCGCTGAATGCGCTTCCAGCACGGCGTCGACGACAAACCCACGCGGTCACCGATTTCGGCGACGGACAGTGAGGCGTCCTCCTGCAGTACCGTCAGGATCTTGCGGTCGATCGCATCGAGGCGGCGAGTCGATTCGGTGGCTTGGTCGGCGATATCGGTCATGAGAAGAACTTTTTTCTAATTACGTGGTCGACAAACCTCATATATGGAACAATCTTCCAAATCAACCCAAGGAGATTGCGCGCGTCAAATAGTGCTCGCGTAGCGGAAAGCTGTCGCCGGAAGGGCGACGGCAGTGGATTTCAACTCCGGCACATTCGGGCTCTCGCGCGGGTGACGCGATGGTTGAGCCACCTCAACCCAGCGCGCCGACCTTCGATTCTCGTAAAAGCTGTTCGACTTCAGCACGTTGCGGGCAGGCAAAGGCGCCGCCATAGCGGGTGCATTTCAGCGCGGCGGCTGCGGAGGCGAAGCGCAGCGCCTCCGGAACCGATTTTCCGCTCGCAAATTCCAGCGCGAAGGCGCCGTGGAAAATATCACCTGCGCCCAGCGTATCGACCACATGGACCGGGAAGGCGGGGGTCTCCCTGGGGTGACCATGGTCGTCGAGCCAGAGGGTGCCCCGGGGGCCGCGGGTGACCGCGAGGAAGGATGGCGTCAGCGTCGCCAGTTTCTGCAGGGCTTTCAGGTTGTCGGCAATGCCGGCGGTGGATTGCAGGGCGTCGTCCGAAAAAATCAGATGCGACGACGCGGTCAGCAAGCCTTCGTGCTGGGAGATCGTGCTGTCGATATCGACGACGACCGGAATGCTGCGATGGCGTGCCTCGATGCAGAGATCGGTGGCGAAGCCGGCGCAGCGACTCTCCACCAGGATGGCGTCGCAATCCTTGAGCAGCACGTCGTGCGCGGGCAGCTTCACCTTCCACAATTCGGGATCGCGGAAGGTGACGATGGTGCGTTCGCCCGACGGGTCGATCATCACCGCGGAAATCGGAGTGACCAGCCCCGGCATATGCACGAGATGGGTTGAGTCGATGCCTTCCCTGGCGAGATCGTCGAACAGAAACTGGTCGGACGTCTCGCTCCTGTCGCCCATCGGCCCCGTCATCGCGGCCTTACCGCCGAGCCTGTTGACGCCGATCGCGGCGTTCAGCGCATTGCCGCCGATGATCTGCGCAAAGCGTTGGGAAGGGAATTTCTGGCCGCGCCCGGGCACGGATTCGACGGCAAAGGTCAGGTCTCGCACGGGGAGGCCGATGCACAACACGCGCTTGGGCTGGTCAGTCATGAAGATCCCCGTTTGGTCAGACGTCTCCATCACACTTGGTCGGGATGCAGCCACCGTCCAAGCAGATGATGCGCAATGGCGAACGGATGCGGACCCGCGAGCCCATCCGGGTGCTCGCGCTTCAACATCAGCATCGCCTCGTCACGATCAAACCACCGGGCGTCTTCAAGTTCCATCTTGTCGATGACGATTTCGTCGTTCAGCGCTCGTGCCGAACAGCCGATCATCAGCGACGACGGATAGGGCCATGGCTGCGTCATGTAGTAGGTGACATCGGTGCAGCGGATGCCGGATTCCTCGAATATTTCGCGCTTCACCGCATCCTCAATGGTCTCGGCTGCTTCGACGAAGCCGGCGAGGCACGAATACATGCCGGGCGGGAACTGCTTCTGGCGGCCGAGCAGGCATTTGTCGCCCTTTTCCACCAGCATGATGACGACGGGATCGGTGCGCGGAAAGTGCTCGGTCTTGCAACTCGGGCAAACGCGCTTCCAGCCGCCCTCGGCCATCGCGGATTTGGCGCCGCAATTGGCGCAGAAGCCGTGGCGCTGATGCCAGGACACCAGTGATTTCGCTTGCGCGACGGCGGAGAGTTCCTCCGGCGGCACCACGCCTTGCATCGCCATGCCGCGCAGTTCCGAAACGGCGACATCGTCGCGGCCGACCAGCTTTTCCGCTGCCTGCGCCGAGATGCCCATGCCGAACACGGCGGCGCCATCGCGCAGGCCGAGAAAGATGGTGCCGGGATTGGCGCCGAATTTGAGCGCCTCGTCGATGGAGAGGAGCGCGCGGACATTGTCGCCGTCCTTCTTCATCACCAGCGAGTCGCGATAGATCACGTAGGCGCGGCTGTTGCTCTTGTTTTCGAGGGCGAACAGCTTCTCGTCGCTGAAGCGCAGATGCGCGGCGCGATCGAGGGTGTTGGAGATGAAGGCCGGCTGGCCGAGGGGAAACAGCTTGCTTGTCATGTCATTCAACCGAGCCAGATCTTGCGACGGAGTTCACTGATGAAACGCTGCACTTCCTCGGCATCATGCGCGAGCGGCGGCATCACGCCCCAGATCGGCCGCGGCCACGCTGCGTCGGTCTTGCGGCGCGCGATGATGTGGACGTGAAGCTGCGGCACCACATTGCCGAGCGCGGCGACATTGAGCTTGTCGCATTTCGTGACCTCTTTGAGCGCGCGACCGACGCGATTGATCTCGGTCATCAGTTGCGCTTGCGCGACCTCGTCGAGATCGATGATGTCGATGATATCCGGCCGGCGCGGCACCAGCATCAGCCAGGGGTAATGCGCGTCCTTCACCACCAGCACGCGGCTGAGGGGCATGTCGCCGATGTCGATGGTGTCTTGCTGGAGTTGTTTGTGCAGCTCGAAGGAGGGCGTGGTAGCCATTCTGACTCTCGATTTTTGACGCGCAGCGTCGCAGGAAGTGGCCGCGCAGACAACTGCTGGTGCCCGTTTTTGGGCGTATCCGCCACGGTTTCTTGTGGCAGACTTGCGGCAGATTCTGAGGCAAACCAGGGGCACGCGCCGCGCTTGCTTTCCGGCCCGTTTGGCCCCAAATAGGCACCGGGAGATTGGCGGTGGACGAGCCACTCGCCAATCGGGTCAGGACCGGAAGGTAGCAGCCCTAACGAGATCCGGATCGGGTCGCTCGTCAGTCTCCTACCTCGTTTTATCGAGCAAAATCAGAGCCTGTGGCCTGACCTTGCGTCCTTGGCCCGGCGAGATGCCCGATGTTCCGCAAGCCGGCCCTTGTGACAACAGATTGCGGATTTCTCGATGACCGATGCCGGCATGCCTCCTTCCAACGATGACGCGACAGCCGGCCTCGCAATGAATTCTCCCGCAGCAGCAACGCCTTACCGCGTGCTTGCGCGAAAATACCGCCCTTCGAATTTCGACGATCTGATCGGCCAGGAAGCCCTTGTTCGCACCGTGTCCAACGCGTTCGAGACGGGCCGCATTCCGCAGGCCTGGATTCTCACCGGCGTTCGCGGTGTGGGGAAAACCACCACGGCGCGCATTCTGGCGCGGGCGCTGAATTACGAGATGGCCGATGGCTCGGTGAAGGGGCCGACGATCCAGATGCCGACCCATGGCGTTCACTGCAAGGCGATCATGGAGAGCCGGCACATCGACGTGCTGGAAATGGACGCGGCGTCGCACACCGGTGTCGATGACGTCCGCCAGATCAATGACAGCGTGCGCTATGCGCCGACATCCGCGCGCTACAAGGTCTACATCATCGACGAAGTCCACATGCTGTCGACGGCGGCCTTCAACGCGTTCCTGAAAACGCTGGAGGAGCCGCCGGAGCACGCCAAGTTCGTGTTCGCGACCACCGAAATCCGCAAGGTGCCGATCACGGTGCTGTCGCGCTGCCAGCGCTTCGATCTACGCCGGGTCGATGCCGATGTGCTGATGCAGCATCTGTCGAACATCGCAGGCAAGGAAGGCGTCGAGGTCGAATCCGAAGCACTCGGCATCATCGCGCGTGCGGCCGAAGGCTCGGTGCGCGATTCGCTGTCGCTGTTCGATCAGGCCATCGCTCATGCCGCCGGCGTGGTGAAGGCCGATGCGGTCCGGCAGATGCTGGGTCTCGCCGATCGCACCCGCGTCATCGACCTGTTCGATTCGCTGGCGCGCGGCGATATCGCAGCGGCCTTCAAGGAATTCCGCGAGCAGTACGACGTCGGCGCCGATCCCGTGGTGGTGCTGAGCGATCTCGCCGAATTCGTCAATTTCGTCACCCGCGTGAAGATCGTGCCGGCGACCGCCGACAATGTCGCGTTCGGTGAAACCGAGCGCCTGCGCGCGCGCGACTTTGCGTCGAAACTCTCGATGCGCGTGCTGTCGCGGATGTGGCAGATGCTGCTCAAGGGGATCGCTGAGGTGCAGGGGGCGACGCGTCCCGCTGCGGCGGCCGAGATGGTGCTGGTGCGCATCGCCTATGTCGCCGACCTGCCGACGCCGGACGAAGCCATTCGCATGATCGAGCAGGGCGGCGGATCGTCGCCCGTGGTCGGCAATGGCGGCGGCCGCGCCGCGCCGATGCTGAATGCAACATCCGCGCAGTCATCCATGCAGATGCCCTCCGCATCGCCGCCTTCGGCGCCGACCATGAGTGCGCCGCGTGGTTCCACCATGCAGCGTGGGAATGCCGAACCGTCGCCGCGGCCGCAGGTCGGCATGGCGGAGGCGCAGCCGGCAACCGTGCTGAAGATTTCGACCTTCCCTGAATTGGTCGCATTGGCCGGGCAAAAGCGCGACCTGATGGTGAAGGCGGCGCTGGAATCCGACGTCCGCCTCGTGCGCATCGAGGATGGCCGGCTCGAACTCTCGATGGAGCGCACGGCTGCGCGTACGCTGATCAACGATCTCGCGCGAAAACTGGAAACCTGGACCGGCCGGCGCTGGGCCGTGATCGTCTCCAATGCCCAGGGCGCGGCGACGATCCGCGAGCAGCAGCAGGAGCAGAAGGACGAGCGCTATCGCGCCGCTGCGGCCGATCCGCGCGTGCAGGCGGTGCTGGCGAAATTCCCAGGCGCCAAGATGGAAGTCACCATGCTGGCGCCGGAAGTGCCCGATGGCGACGACAGCGACCTGATCACCGATGATGGCGCCGATCCCGGCGACGATGACTAGGAGCACGATCCCGAAACGTGGATACCGGTTTTCGGGTAAGATCATGCTCAAACAAAACCGAAGGAACACCCATGGCTGACTTTCTCGGCATGATGAAGCAGGCGGCGCAGCTGCAGTCGAAGATGAAGGCGATGCAGGAAGAGCTCGACCATGTGGAGGTCGAGGGCATTTCCGGCGGCGGTCTCGTTTCGGTGCGCATGAGTGCGAAGACCGAAGTGAAGGCTGTGAAGATCGACCCGTCGCTGGTGAAGCCGGAAGACGTCGAGATTCTCGAGGACCTGCTCGTCACGGCACTCGGCGATGCGCGCCGCAAGGCGGAAGCCGCCATGCAGGAGAAGATGCAGTCGCTCACCGGCGGCCTCGGCCTGCCGCCGGGGCTGGGCCTCGGTTAGCCATCAATACTGTGTCCCGGACGCGATGCGGCGCGAATTGCCGCTTCGCTGAGCCGGGACCGCACAAGGCGCCGGAGATCGTGGCGGTCCCGGCTCTGCGGAGCAGCGCAAGAGGCGCTGCACCGCGTCCGGGACAAGTGAATGACTAGACACTCACATGGCTTCAAACTGACATGGCTTCCGTTGCCGGACCTGAAATCGAGCGCCTGATCCAGTTGCTCGCGCGATTGCCCGGGCTTGGACCGCGTTCGGCGCGGCGTGCGGCGCTGCATCTGATCAAGAAGCGGGATGCGCTGATGACCCCGCTGGCCGGCGCGCTGCAGCTGGCGATCGACCGTGTGCAGGTCTGCAAGGTGTGCAGCAATATCGATACGCAGAATCCGTGCACCATCTGCACGGATGCGCGGCGCGATCCCTCGACCATCGTGGTCGTCGCCGACGTCGCCGATCTGTGGGCGCTGGAGCGCGCCAATGCGGCGCCGGGCAAATATCACGTGCTCGGCGGCACGCTGTCGCCGCTCGATGGCGTGGGTCCGGGCGATCTGACCATCGATGCGCTGGTGGCGCGCGCGCATGAGCCTGATGTCACCGAAATCATCCTGGCGCTGAATGCGACCGTGGATGGACAGACCACAGCACATTACATCACCGACCTTCTTCAGGAGGCCAATGTGAAAGTCACCCGCCTGGCGCATGGCGTGCCGGTGGGCGGCGAGTTGGACTATCTCGACGAAGGCACGCTGTCCGCGGCGATGCGGCAGCGCACATTGTTTTGACGGGACTCTTTTCGATGACACGATCTGGATTCAAGGCGCAGCTCGGCCGCACCGCGGTGCTGCTGATCGCAGGCATGATGGCGACGATGGCCCATGCGGCTTCCGACGCCGTTGAGGCGCCGGCCAAGCCGGCGGCACCGAAGGACATGAAGCTCGGCGACGTGCTGTCAGGCCAGCTCAATGCCATGCGCAGTCGCGACGCCAAGGGCAAGCGCGTCGACGTCTATCAGGTCGTCACCGAACCGCGCCGGCTGCCGGCCCCGTCGGGCCTGTGCAATCTTGAGACCGGGCCGGAGACGTTCGAGATCGTGGTGGCGAGCGATGCGCAGGCCACGCAGTTGAAGCGCTTGGTCGGCAAGGAAGTCGCGTTCAAGGTCGCCGAAGTCGCGTGCGCCGAGCAGGCGGGGCAGATGAGCGAAGCGTTGGTGACGAAGTGGAGTCTGGTGGGGAAGGCGAATTAGTCTCTTCCTTCTCCCTCTCCCGCTCTTGCGGGGGAGGGC
>JAEXHR010000236.1 GCA_023449855.1 Pseudomonadota bacterium
CGGCGGTGGCGTAGCATACCCCCAAAGATACGCCCAAGGATACGCCCAAGAAAAATCCCGGCCGCAGGGCGGCCGGGAGTGGGTCGTCTTGGTTTCTTCTCACTTGGAGCTTGTCACTTGGAGCTTGGTCCGATCCGGTCGGATCAGAAGTGATAGTTCACGCCGATGCGGACGGTGCCGAAGGACAGGGCGCTGTCGGTCGGGGTCGGCAGCAGCGAGTAGGAATTCTTCGACAGATCGACATAGAGATATTCGATCTTGGCGGTCCAGTTCTGGTAGATGCCGACTTCGGCGCCGACACCTGCGGTCCAGCCGAGCGAGGTCTGCGACTGCTGCAGGCCGCCGCGTTCCAGCTCCAGGCTGCCGAAAGCGAGACCGGCGGTGCCGTAGAGCAGGACGTTGTTGAAGGCGTAGCCGAGGCGGCCGCGCGCGGTGCCGAACCACGGATTGGAGAACTTGTAGTCGCTGAAGCGGTCATTGGCGCCGGTGGCCGAGATGTCGCCTTCGACACCGAACACGATCGGGCCGCTCTGCCAGTTGTAGCCGGCGGTGACGCCACCGACGATGCCCGACGGCTTGGTCGGATTGTTGGAGACGCTGCCCCATTCATAGCCCAGGGTGGCACCCAGATACGGGCCGGCCCAGCTATAGGCGTTCAGCGGCTGATTCACCGTATACGGCGCGCGCGACCGATAGGGCAGGTCCGCCGCCTGGGCCGCCGTCGTGCCAGCCACAATGACCGCGACTGCCGCGAACGCATACTTGCTCATCTCAACTCTCCACAACGCGTTACTGCCGCTTCCCTGCGATGCGCTGCACAAAGGCTTAGGGTTACGGAATTCCATCATTAATCGTGAGGATTTATCGAGAGTTTTAGATTAAGCGGCTCTTAACGCGCGGGATCGGCGCGGTATTGGCGTTAAAATTGTCTTACTTGAGGCAAGCGGCGCCATCTCAGGATCGCCACAAGTCTGCCCCAGGCCTGCCGCACGAAATCCCGCCGAATGCTGGCAGCAGCCAGCCGTAACGCTTAGATTGGCGGCATGATTCCAGACCCCACCGATCCCCAGACGGCGCCGGACGAGGCGGCGACCGAGCCCGGTTCCGTGCCTGTGGCAGCGCCGCAGGTCCAGTCCGGCCTGCAGGCGCCGCCGGATGTGGAGCTCGATCCGGCCGACGATGAGGAGGAGGCCGGGCTTCCGGACCAGGCCGAGGATGTTGCCGAGGAAATCCTCGAAGGCACGCTGGCGGTTGGCCGGGCGGCCATCGAGCAGGCCGTGCGCCTCGCGCCGACTTCGCCGGGTGTCTACCGCATGCTCAATGCGGCCCATGACGTGCTCTATGTCGGCAAGGCCAAGAACGTCAAGAAGCGCCTGTCGTCCTATGCGCGCCCGACCGGGCAGGTCATGCGCATCGCGCGCATGATCGCGGCGACATCGGTGGTGGAGATCATCTCGACATCCACCGAGACCGAGGCGCTGCTGCTTGAAGCCAACCTGATCAAGCAATTGCGGCCGCGCTTCAATGTGCAGCTGCGCGACGACAAGTCGTTTCCCTATATCCTGATCACCGGCGACCACTGGGCGCCGCAGATCCTCAAGCATCGCGGCGCGCAGTCGCGTCCGGGGCGTTACTTCGGCCCGTTCGCATCGGTCGGCGCGGTGAACCGCACCATCACGGCCCTGCAGCGCGCGTTCCTCGTGCGCTCCTGCACGGACTCGTTCTTCGAGAGCCGCACGCGGCCGTGCTTGCTCTATCAAATCCGCCGCTGCTCCGGCCCTTGCACCAGCGAAATCGATTTTCCCGGCTATACCGAGTTGGTGCGCGAGGCGACGGACTTCCTGTCCGGCAAAAGCCGTGCGGTGAAGAAACTGCTCGCCGACGAGATGGAGAAGGCATCGGAAGAACTCGCGTTCGAGACTGCGGCGCTCTATCGCGACCGCCTCGCCGCGCTGTCCGCGATCCAGTCGCAGCAGGGCATCAATCCGCGCACGGTGGAAGAGGCCGATGTGTTCGCCATCCATCAGGAAGGCGGCTATTCCTGCGTCGAGGTCTTCTTCTTCCGCACCGGCCAGAACTGGGGCAACCGCGCCTATTTCCCGAAGGCCGAAAAGTCGTTCACGCCCGAGGAAGTGCTCGGCTCGTTCCTCGCGCAGTTCTACGAGGACAAGCCGCCGCCGAAAATGGTGCTGCTGTCCCATGCCATCGAGGAGAGCGATCTCCTTGCCAGCGCGCTCAGCGTCAAGGCTGGCTCCAAGGTCGAGGTCATCACGCCGCAGCGCGGCGAGAAGAAGGAACTGGTCGCTCATGCGCTTACCAATGCGCGCGAAGCCCTTGGCCGCAAGCTCGCCGACACCGCGACGCAGACGCGCCTGCTGGAAGGCATGGTGACGGCACTCTGCCTGCCAAAGGTGCCGCAGCGAATCGAGGTCTATGACAACAGCCACATCCAGGGCACCAATGCCGTCGGCGCGATGATCGTCGCCGGGCCGGATGGCTTCATCAAGAACCAGTATCGCAAATTCAACATCAAGTCCGACACCACGACGCCGGGCGACGACTTTGCGATGATGAAAGAGGTGCTGCAGCGCCGCTTCAAGCGCCTGCTGGCACCACAGGCCGAAGGCGAAGCGCCAAAGCGACGGGATGACGATGTGCCGCTGTGGCCCGATCTCGTCATCATCGACGGTGGCCGCGGTCAGCTCAATGCCGTGAAAGAGATTTTCGAGGAGCTGAAGCTGACCGATGTCACCCTGATGTCGGTGGCCAAGGGACCGGAGCGCAATGCCGGCCGGGAGACGCTGTTTCTTCCCGGCCGCGACGCCATCAAGCTCGAACCGCGCGATCCCGTGCTCTATTTCATCCAGCGGCTGCGCGACGAAGCGCACCGTTTCGTGATCGGTTCGCACCGCACACTCCGCAAGAAAGACATCCGCGAGGCCGGCCTGCAGGAAATTCCCGGCATCGGGCCGACCCGCAAACGGGCCCTCCTTCACCATTTCGGTACCCTGAAAGAGATCGAACGGGCCTCGCTCAGCGATCTCGGCAAGGTTCCGGGGATTTCCACGGAGAATGCGCGGAAGATCTTCGATTTTTTCCATCCGCAGCCGGGGGCAAGGTAACAGGAAAAGGGTGTAGCCCGGATGGAGCCAACGGATCGTGGGTAGCGGGCCCGATGACAAACTTCGCGTAATCCGGGATTCAGAGCCTCGGCGTTCGCCGGTCCCCGGATTGCGCTGCGCTCCATCCGGGCTAC
>JAEXHR010000263.1 GCA_023449855.1 Pseudomonadota bacterium
GCTCGCTGAACGCTCGCCTCATGCCACCCTCCCCCGTCGCTGCGCTCCGGGGAGGGAGAAGTGCCTCACCCGTTCACGATCGCCAGAATATCCGCGCCGTAATGCTCCAGCTTCTTGTCGCCGATGCCCGGGATCTCGCGGAGCTGGTCGAGCGTGGTCGGATGTTCGCTCGCAATGCCGTCGATGGTCGCGTCATGCAGCACCACATAGGCTGGCACGTTGCGCGCGCGGGCCACGCCGGCGCGCCAGCTGCGCAGGCGGGTGACGAGATCGGGATTGGCAGTGTTGCCGGCAGGCGCCGCCAGTTCGCCGCGGCGCGAAGTCTTGCGCGGCGCGCGGATCCGGCCGGTCTCCTCGCGGAACATCAGCTCGACCTCGCCGCGCAAAACGCCGCGCGCGTCTTCGGTGAGTTTCAGCGCGTTGAAATGCTCTGCGTCCGCATAGAGAAAACCGCGCGCCACCAGCTGCCGCATCACGGCGCGCCATTGCTTCTCGTTGAGCTCCGGGCCGATGGCGAACACCGACAGCTTGTCGTGTTCGAACTGCTTTACCTTGTCGGTCAGCCGCCCGATCAGCACATCGATCAGATGCATGGCGCCGAAGCGTTGCCCGGTGCGATAGGCGCAGGAGAGCAGCTTTTGCGCAGCGACCGAGCCGTTCCACACTTTCGGCGGCGAGACGCAGTTGTCGCAATTGCCGCAAGTCGTGCCGGTGGTTTCCTCGCCGAAATAGCGCAGCAGCCGGCCGCGCCGGCAGTCGATGGTCTCGGCGAGGCCGACCAGCGCATCGAGCTTGCCGATCGACACGCGCTTGAAGGTGTCGGAGCCGTTGGACTCGTCGATCATGCGGCGCTGCTGCACGATGTCCTGCAGGCCATAGGCCATCCACGCCGTCGACGGCTTGCCATCGCGGCCCGCACGTCCCGTCTCCTGATAATAGGCCTCGACGCTCTTCGGCAGGTCGAGATGGCAGACGAAGCGTACGTCCGGCTTGTCGATGCCCATGCCGAAGGCGACGGTGGCGACGATGACCACGCCGTCCTCGTTGATGAAGCGGTCCTGATTGGTCTCGCGGGTCCGCGCATCCAGCCCGGCATGATAGGGCAGCGCGCGGATGCCGGCCTTGTTCAGCGCCTCTGCGGTGTCCTCGACCTTCGCGCGCGACAGGCAATAGACCACGCCGGCATCGTTCGGATGCCGCTCATTGATGAAGGCCTGCAACTGCTTCTGCGAATTCGTCTTGTCGACGATCTCGTATTTGATGTTGGGCCGGTCGAATGAGGAGACGAAGCGCGGTGCGTCGATGAGGCCGAGGCGCTGGGCGATTTCCTCGCGGGTGAGATCGTCGGCGGTGGCGGTCAGAGCGATCCGCGGAATTTGCGGGAAGCGCTCGGCGATCACGGACAGGCCGATATATTCCGGGCGGAAGTCATGCCCCCATTGCGACACGCAATGCGCCTCGTCGATGGCGAACAGCGCGATGTCGGCCCGTTCCAGCATCGCGAGGCAGCGCGGCGTCACCAGGCGTTCGGGCGCGACATAAAGCAGATCGAGATCGCCGGCGAGCAGCCGCCGCTCCACCTCGTTGGCCTCTTCCCACGACAGCGTGGAATTCAGCACGGCTGCATTGACGCCGAGTTCGAGCATGCCTGCGACCTGGTCGCGCATCAGGGCGATCAGCGGTGACACCACGATGCCGCAACCTTCGCGCAGCAGGGATGGCAGCTGGTAGCACAGCGACTTGCCGCCGCCGGTGGGCATCAGAACCAGACAATTACCGCCATCGGTGACATGACGGACGATCTTCTCCTGCTCGCCGCGGAAACCGGGCAGGCCGAACACCGCATGCAGCCGCGCCAAAGCATCGGCACCGAGTGCGTCGGGTGAGGCGGCGGACTGGCGCGCAATACCGGGAGCGGACATGGCGGAGGTCTATGCCTGATTCGGGCGGAGGGTATATCCTAGGGAATGGCTTCATTCCCTTGGGAACACTGCAGTTCGCCTTGATCACGCCGCTTTACCCCTGTGAATGCAAGTTCTATGACATGGGAGACGCGCGAGCACGCCGGCCGCGCTGCAACCGGGCAAAAAGAAAAGCCGTATGCCATTCATTTTGCGCCTGTTTTCCTGGCTTCTGAATCGCAAGCCGCGGCCACGCATCCGCTGGCAGGCGGCGAACGAGAATGCTGCGCGGAAAAATCGCCGCCGTTTCGGCAAGGGGCCGAAGACGGCCGTTCTCGCGCATGTGATCGCACACAAGCCGCCGGTCGAATTGCTCGGTCGATTGCCTGCGGTGGAATTCTGGAATCTGTCCGATCCCAAGCGCGTGGCGCTGCTCTATCTGCAGCATGGCCGCCGGCTGCGCCTGCCGGCGCCGAAGGCGTTGATGGACGACGCGGTGAAGCGCGCACGCACCGCAGAATAGAGGCGCTCTCGATCGCTGCTCTTGACGCCGGATGCCTGACCGGGAATGGTCGCGGCGTTTTTCTGCTCCAGCAATGAAAGAGCTCCGCATGATCAAGCGTCTCGGCCCCGGCAAGCGTCTCAGCCAGGCTTCCATCCACGGCAACACCGTCTATCTCGCAGGCCAGGTGCCGGATGATTACAGCGGCGACGTCAAGGCGCAGACCAAGCAGGTGCTCGACAAGATCGACGCGCTGCTGAAGGAAGCCGGCACCGACAAGAACAACATCCTCAGCGCCACCGTCTGGTTGCCGAGCATCGGCGATCGCGATGCCATGAACACGGTCTGGGACGCCTGGGTGCCGGAAGTCGGCCCGGCGCGCGCTTGCGTCGAGTCGAAGCTCGCCGATCCGGCCATCCTGGTCGAGATCGCCGTCATCGCAGCGATTCCGTAAATCATGCAGCCTGTCGCCATTGCGGTCGCCCCCAACGGCGGCCGCAAGGTCAAGGCCGACCATCCCGCCGTTCCGCTCACCGCAGCGGAACTGGCGGTGACCGCCGCGCACTGCCTGGACGCCGGCGCGGCGATGATCCACGCCCATGTCCGCAAGGCGGATGGCAGCCATCTGCTCGATGCCGATGCCTATCGCGATGCCATCGCTGCGATCCGCAACGCGGTCGGCAACCGACTCGTCATCCAGATCACCTCGGAAGCGCTTGGCCAATACACGCCCGCAGAGCAGCGCGCGGTTGTGCAGGCCGTGAAGCCCGAAGCCGTCTCGCTGGCGCTGCGCGAACTGGTGCCGGATGCGAGCGAAGAAAAAGCATTTTCCGATCTGCTCGGCTGGATGAAGCGCGAAAGCGTGACGCCGCAGATCATTCTCTACGATGTGAACGACGCCATCCGGCTCGCCGAACTGCAGAAGCGCGGTTTGATTCCGTTCGAGCGTCTGCCCGTGCTCTATGTGCTCGGGCGCTATACCGCGGGGCAGGTGTCGAGCCCGGCGGATCTGTTGCCATTTGTCGCAGCGGACGCGCCGAAATTCGCCCACTGGAGCGTCTGCGCTTTCGGCGCGCAGGAGATCGCATGCGTGACCGCCGGCGCATTGCTCGGCGGCCACATCCGCGTCGGCTTCGAGAACAACGAGCTGTTGCCGGATGGTTCGCGCGCCAAAGGTAATCAGGATCTGGTCGCCGCCGCGCGCAGCGCGATCGCGGCGGTGGGATTGAAGGCCGCCACCGCCGCCGATCTCCGCGCCGCCACCGCGGATTGAGCCGCAGGGCGGTTCCGTGACAGGTGTGTGACGGTTGTGCGCAGGCCGGTTGCATCCCGGCCCGCGTTCACCGGGTGTCACAGGTTGGTTGTATTCGTCAGTAATCCGGTTATGTGAGCAACATGGCGCGTGAAATCATCATGGCTGCGGGGGGCATCGTCGTGCGGCGCGAAGCGACGCCGCTGTTCGCGGTCGTGTGCATGCGCAAGCGCGGCGACTGGGTGCTGCCGAAGGGCAAGCTCGACCAGGGCGAAACCCCGCTCGATGCCGCCCAGCGCGAGGTGCTGGAAGAGACCGGGCACGCGGCCTCGGTGCAGCAATATCTGGGCACGCTGGCTTATCCGCTGGGTGAAGATCGCACCAAGGTCGTGCATTTCTGGCACATGGAGGCCGATCGAGCGCCGCCCCGCAAATTGATGAAGGACATCGCCGAGGTCGCCTGGCTGCCGCTCGATCAGGCGCTGAAGCGGCTGAGCCGGCATCATGAACATGCGTTCCTCGCGCATGTCGGTCCCATGGCGCTGGCAGCGACGCATGAGGCTGCTGCTCGTGACGAAACATCGCCGCTGAACGTCGAACCGGCGGCGGTGCCCGTTGCGCCGCCGATCCCCGTGGCGCCTTCGCCCGAGGGCTGGTTCGCCAAATTCCGCCGCTGGCTGAATGGCGGCGCGGGACCCGTCAGCTTCCGCGAATGATCACGCCATACCAGCCGAGGCCTTTATAGGTCTCGTAGCCGGGCGTGGCATGGAAGGCGATAAGGCTGCCTGAGCGGTCCTGGTAGAAGCCGTTGCTGCGGCCGTTCAGCGCGAGCGAGATGCGTTCGCTGAGCAGCCCTTGTCCATCGGAGGCGGCGATCACGCGCAGATTGGAGTCGACCAGCAGCACACGGGTCTTGTCGTCATCCACGCGGACGCCCTCGACGATGGCGCGGGCCTGCGCTTCCCAATCGAAGTGAATGGCGAGTACGCCGATGGCGCGGCCATTGGCCTTTCCGCCCTCGCGCACGCTGGCGCAATAGGTGGCGACCTGCGCATTGCCGAGCAACGGCTGCCGTTCGACATCGCCGGCCACATAGTCGTCGCCCGAGCGCAGGATGCGGGCATCGCGAAACCACGAGGTGGCAGCGACATTCTGGCCGCGCACGCCGAAGCGGTCGCCGCGGCCGTTGGCGATGACATTGCCCTGCATGTCGCAGAGCCAGAGGTCGAGATAGACGGTATAGGCGCCGAGGATCACGGCCAGACGTTCTGACACATGGGCCAGCGTCTCGTCGTTCGGATGCGCTGCGCCGTTCACCACGGCGGAATCGGTCGCCCACCAGCGCACGTCGCAGGTGCGCTCATAGAGATTGCGGTCGATCAGCTCGATGGCGTTGAGCGCCAGATCCACCATGCGCTCGCCGCGGGCGCGATCGGTCATTTTCTCGATCGAGGCCATCAGGCTGCCGGTGCGGGCGGTGAGCTGTGATTCCAGATCGCGCGCGATGGCCTCGACCTGCTGGCCGACATTGCGGACTTCTTGCGCCACCACCGCGAAGCCCGCTCCCTGCGCGCCGGCGCGCGAGCTTTCGATCAGCGCATTCAGCGCCAGCATCTTCATCTGGTTGGTGATGTGCTGGATCGCCCTGGTTTTCTCGCAGGCGATCTCGTTGACCTCGCCGGTCAGGCGCGCGATCAGCGCGGAAATGTCGGCGACATCGTCATTTTCGCTTGCTGCCGATGGGACGGCAGACGCCGCGCGGTTCATCGCTAAAACCATCTATGCGTCCTTATCGACAGCAGAAGTCGCCTGAAGTTGTCGTTCGTTTATGGATAATGAAGCGTTAATTTTCCGCTACACGGATACCGGTGACCCCAAATAGGGGAACAATGCGGGCTCAGGCTTGCTCCAGGCTGATCGGTGAATCGGCAAAGCGGGCCCGTCGAGGTTGCTCGTTAAGACTGAGTTAACCATCGAGGTGTCCATCTACGGGCGGTGGGCCCGGGGACAACGGGATATCAACCAGATGCAGGCATGACCGACCCGGTACCACCTTGACCGGATGACCGCCTGCCATGCCCGTGCTCGACGACCATCTCGACGACCGCACCGACGATCCCCTGGGCGCCACCACGTCCGAACTGTCGGAAGAGCTCATCTTCCTGATCGCCTCTGCGGCGACCGACGACCAGCGCAAGCGCGCCACCGAATTGTTTCGTTACTTCAGCCGGCAACTGGAGCAGGAAGCGTATCAGCGCGGGCAGGAGAGCGTTGCGGTGCGCCAATTGCCGATGTCGGCAGCGCCGCTGCAGCTTGAGGCGCCGACGATCCAGCCTACGGAGCAGGCTTCCGACGAGGTGCAGGGCACTCTCGTTCCGCAGGTGCGCTGGCTGCGTTGAGGAGCGGAAACGACGAGCGCGTGGTCGTTATCCATTAGCTTAACCATTCGCTGGCCAAATATGCGCCTGTGATTCGTGCGTGTCCCTTCGTGCAGAGCGGTTGTCCAGTGAGCGTAGTCATTCCTTTTCCGAAGCGTACGGCCCCTGTGATCAACGTGGCCGATGAGTGTGAGATCGATATCTTCAGCGCCGTCGATCTGGCGATCCGCGATTTGCGCGAGATTTCCGAAATCGCCAATGAGGTCGGCCGCGCCCGTGCGCGCGAATGCCTGGCGATGCTGGAAAACGCCTATGCCATGGCTCTGGAAGCCTGAGCCCGAGATCACTAACTAGGGGCAGCGGAGTCATGGCTGAAGCCATGGACTCTGCAAAATCGCGTCGTTATATGCGGCGTCTTCCCCTTACCGTGTATCAGGCTCATTCATGACGACCACCGACACCGCTGCACCCGTTTCCCAGCCGTTTCAGGCCGAAGTCGCCGAATTGCTGAACCTGATGGTTCACTCGGTCTATTCCGAGACCGACATTTTTCTGCGCGAGCTGATCTCCAACGCATCCGACGCCTGCGACAAGCTGCGCTATGAGGCGATCGCCAATCCCGGGCTGGTGCCCGAAGGCCAGTCGCAGAGCATCACCATCATTCCGAACAAGGATGCGAATACGCTCACCATCGTCGATACCGGTATCGGCATGGATCGTCAGGAGCTGATCGATAATCTCGGCACCATCGCCAAATCCGGCACCAAGTCGTTCCTGTCGCGCCTCACCGAAGCCAAGGACGGCGCGGGTCTGATCGGTCAGTTCGGCGTCGGCTTCTACGCCGCCTTCATGGTGGCGGAAAAGATCGTCGTCACCTCGCGCCGCGCCGGCGCCCATGATGCCTTCACCTGGACCTCCAGCGGCGGCGCGGGCTTCGAAATTGCGCAGCTCAATGACGGCATGAGCGTGCCTGCCGGCACCTCGATCGAGTTGCAGCTCAAGGACGACGCCAAGAAGTATCTCGAAAGCTGGGAAATCGAGCGGATCGTCACGTCCTATTCGGACAACATCCAGTTTCCGATCATGCTCAAGGACGGCGACACCGAGCCGAAGCAGATCAATTCGGCCAGCGCGCTGTGGCAGCGCTCCAAGTCAGAGCTGACGCCGGAAGACTACAGCAAGGCCTACCAGTCCATCGCCCATGCCTATGACGAGCCGGCGATGACGCTGCACTATCGCGCCGAGGGCCGCTACTCCTATGCCGTGCTGCTGTTCGCTCCGTCCAGCAAGCCGTTCGATCTGTTCGAGCCTGAGCGCAAGGGCCGTGTTAAACTCTATGTGCGCCGCGTCTTCATCACCGACGATGCGGATCTCCTGCCGTCCTATCTGCGCTTCATCCGCGGCGTCATTGATGCCGAGGATCTGCCGCTCAACCTGTCGCGCGAGATGCTGCAGAACAATCCGCAGCTCGCCCAGATCAAGAAGGCGGTGGCGACGCGCGTGATCGGCGAATTTGAAAACCTCGCCGAGAAGGACACCGAGACCTTCACCAAGATCTGGGACGCGTTCGGCCCGGTGCTGAAGGAAGGCATCTATGAGGATTTCGAGCGCCGCGAAAAGCTGCTGGCGCTGTCGCGCTTCACCACGACGTCGGGCGAGAAGCGGACGCTGAAGCAGTATGCTGCGGATCTGAAGGAAAACCAGACCGAGATCTACTATCTCACCGGCGACAGCCTCGACCGCCTGAAGTCGAATCCGAAGCTCGAAGCCGCCAAGTCGCGCGGCATCGAAGTGCTGTTGCTGTCCGATGCGGTGGATGCGTTCTGGACCTCGGCGCCGCTGGAATATGAAGGCAAGCCGCTGAAGTCGCTGAGCCAGGGTGAGGTCAATCTCGACCTCATCCCGCAGGTCGATGACAACAAGGACGAGCCGAAGCCGGAAGCGGCAGATGAGGCCTCGACGATCGCCGTGATCAAGGAAGCGCTCGGCGAGCGCGTCTCCGACGTGAAAGCGTCGACCCGCCTGACCTCGTCGGCCTCGTGCCTCGTCGCTGGCGGCCGCGGCCCCGATCGCGAGCTGGAACGGATGCTGGCGATGCAGAATCGCGGCAGCGCCACCAAGCCGATCCTCGAGATCAACCTGCGCCATCCGCTGGTGACGAAGATCGCAGGCGCCGACAAGGCGGCGGGCGGCGAAGCCTCGGACATCGCCTTCCTGCTGCTCGAGCAGGCGCAGATTCTCGATGGCGAACTGCCGGAAGATCCGGCGGCTTTCGCGGCGCGGCTGAACCGGCTGGTGCTGCGCGGGCTGTAGTCGCGACTTCGTAGCCCGGGTGGAGCGCAGCGTAACCCGGGGACCGGCGTTTTAATTATCTCGAGATCCCCGGATTGCGCTGCGCTCCATCCGGGCTACAGGAGGATTTCCCATGAGCGCAGTGTTCGAAAGACTGATCGGCAAATATGCCGAGCGCGGGGAGTTCGAGCGGCTGAGGCAGTATCAGGCGGACCGCATCGCCTGGATCGAGAGCATCCGCAACGGCACCTATGAGAAGATGCATCTGGTCGAGGACAACGATCCGGTGCCGCTGATCGCCGAGATCGAGCGGGAGCTGGCCTGTATCGAGGCGGCGCTGAAGAAGGCCAATTAGATATGCGGCCTGCGGTTGCCGCATCATCCGAAAGTCACACTCGCCAGTTGCAGCCATCTCCCATAGTGTGCCGCCCATAAAAATCTTGGGAGGCACGTATGAAACTTGGACTCGCGTCCGCTGCCGCGCTTTGCGGCTTTTTCCTCGCCACATCGACGTTGACGCCAGCTGCGGCGCAGGGGGCTAACGCCGGCGTCAAGATCGGCATCCTCAACGACCAGTCCGGCGTCTATGCCGATTACGGCGGCAAGTGGTCGCTCGAAGCTGCCAAGATGGCCATCGAGGATTTCGGCGGCGAGGTGCTGGGCGGCAAGATTGAGCTCGTCACGGCCGATCATCAGAACAAGCCCGATCTGGCCGTGGCCATCGCGCGGCGTTGGTATGATGTCGAGAATGTCGACATGATCACCGAACTCACCACCTCCTCGGTGGCGCTGGCGGTGCAGGAGTTGTCTGCGCAAGCCAAGAAGATCGACATCGTGGTCGGTGCCGCGACCTCGCGCATCACCGGCGATGCCTGCACGCCTTACGGCTTCCACTGGTCGTTCGACACCCGCGCCCTCGGCGTCGGTACCGGCGGCGCGTTGACCGAAACCGGCGGCGATACCTGGTTCTTCCTCACCGCTGATTACGCCTTCGGCTATTCGCTGGAGAAGGACACCGGCGACATCGTGAAGTCGAAGGGCGGCAAGGTGCTTGGCGCCGTGCGTCATCCGCTGAATTCGTCGGACTTCTCGTCGTTCCTGTTGCAGGCACAGGCGTCGAAGGCCAAGGTCATCGGCCTCGCCAATGCCGGCCTCGACACCACCAATGCGGTGAAGCAGGCGGCTGAGTTCGGCATCGTCGCTGGCGGCCAGAAGCTGGCGGGTCTCCTGATGACATTGTCGGAAGTGAACGGCCTCGGTCTGCAGGCTGCGCAGGGCCTCGTGCTGACGGAGTCGTTCTATTGGGACCGCGACGACAAATCGCGTGAATTCGCCGACCGCTTCTTCAAGCGCACCCAGCGCATGCCGAACATGATCCAGGCCGGCACCTATTCCTCGACTCTGTCCTACCTCAAGGCCGTGAAAGCCGCCGGTACCAAGGATCCGGATGCCGTTGCCAAGAAGCTGAAGGAGCTTCCAGTGGATGACGCCTTCGCACAGGGCGGCAAGGTGCAAGCCAATGGCCGCATGGTGAAGGACCTGTATCTGTTCGAGGTCAAGAAGCCGTCGGAATCGAAGAAGCCGTGGGACTACTACAAGCAGCTCGCCGTGGTGCCTGCCGCAGCGGCCTATCCGGCTGCCAAAGACAGCGGCTGTCCTCTGACGAAGTAAGGTTCTCGTCATTGCGAGCGCAGCGAAGCAATCCAGAAAGCCAAAAACTGGATTGCTTCGTCGCTTCGCTCCTCGCAATGACGGAGACTAATAACCTGTCATTTCGAGATAGCCGACGCCGGCATGTGAGCCCGCGAAGTGCACCGGCCCTTCCCAATAGGCAAAGCTCGTTGCCATCCAGCTTTGCGGATTGAGCGGCGTCGTTTCGATCCGTAGCCCGCGTGAGGCAATGCCGATCTGCCATGCGGTCGGAATCTTGCGGCCCGCGACATCCGTCATGGCCTTCGGCGTCATGGCGATCGCATCCGGCGCCAGTTGCTCCGACTTACCATCCGCCGTGATCCAGTTGCCCGCGAAATAGTGGCTGCCATCCTTCTGCCGAAGCCGGAACAGCATCAGCTTCTCGTCGCCGGGCAAGTGCAGCGAGAACCAGTCCCAGCCGGTCTGGTCCGAGGCCAGTGGCTGGCTGGAGAATTCGCGGTCCATCCAGGCGCGGCCGGTGACGGCGATCGTCTTGCCGTCGATGACGATCTCACCCGAGGCCGTGAAGTAAGGCTGGCTGTAGTAATAGGACGCCTGGCCGCGTTCCGATTTGCGGCTGTAGCCGGCATCGCCCTGCAGCACCAAGGGCTGCTGCGCGTCGAGGCGAAGCCGGTAGCTGAAATGCTCCGCCGATGCCGCGACGTCGAGCGGCGCCACGTTCATGGCGTTGAAATGATCGAGTCCGCGCATCTCCCATGCATCGATCCAGGCGCGGAACGGCGTGACCGTGACGCCGGCTTGCCCGATGCCGCCGCGCGCAAAGGTTTCGGCGGAGCGATGCGCCGTGGCCGAGGTCACGGCGGCATGGCCCATCCAGATCTGCGGCGTCGCCCAGCCGTTGCCCTGCGCGCTCGGCGCCATCGCCTGCCGGAACAGCGTCCATTGCGCGCCATAGGCATTTCCCGCGGCGTCGGTAAGATTGGCGGTGAGGTACCACCATTCGATGCGGAAGTCGGGATGCGGGCCGTGATCGGTTGGGAAGGTCAGGGCACGACCGGGTAGCACGGGCGCAAAATTTCCGGAATCGCGGCCGAGGCCGGCAAAGCCCTGTGCCAGGGCACGCGGCGCAGTGAGGCTCATCAGCGCGAGGCCGCCGACAAAGCTGCGTCGTGTCAGCCTAGCGCTCATTGGCGAACACTTTTACGAGTTCGGCAGGCTGCATGCGCAGCAACCGCAGGATCGGCAGCAGCGAGGCGAGCAGCGCCGCCAGCATGGCGACGCCGAGCAGTTCGACCAGTTGCAGCGGAAACACGTGAAACGGCAGGCGCCAGCCGAATGCCTTCACATTGACGATGGCGATAAGACACCAGGCGACAAGCAGTCCGAGCGGCAGTGCCAGCAGCGAGGTGATCAGCGCCATGCACATGGTCTTGAGCAGCTCGATGCCTGCGAGCTGCCGCCGCGTCAGGCCAATGGCCCAGAGCGGCGCCAGTTGCGGCAATCGCGAATTACTCAGCGTCAGCAGGCTGGTGAGCAGCGCCACGCCCGCCACGCCGAGTGTGAAGGCATTGAGGGCGGAGGTGACGGCGAAGGTGCGGTTGAAAATGCCGAGCGATTCCTTCTTCACGCTTGCCTGATCGGCGAGGTTGCGTCCGTCGAGACCGAAGCGCGCGCGGATCGCATCGATCAAGGCAGATACATTCCCGGGGGCGACGCGCAGGCCCATGCGGGTCTGCGGACTATCGGGAAAATGTTTCAGCAGCGCATCGACATTGACAGCGATCTGTCCTTTCGGATTGCCGTAGTCGGCATAGATGGCGACGATCCGCATGTGCCAAGGTCCGGCCGATGTTGGCACGGCGATGCTCTGCCCCGTGGCAAGCTTCATCCGCCGTGACAGTTGTTCGCTGATCAATGCGCCTTCACCGGCACGGACGCGATCCCATGCATCGCCGGTCGCTTCGAGCAAAGGCCAGTGATCCCTGAACGTCGGATGATCGGGAAGTCCGTTGATCTCCACCGGCGCGCCGTCGAGCTGCACTTCGGCACGGCTGCCGGGCAGCACCGCCTGGACATCGGGGCGCTGCGCGAGCCAGGCCTTGATCTCGTGCGCCTGCGTATCGCTGGCCGCATTGATATAGATTTCGGACGACAGCCGCCCGTCGAGCCAGCCGACAAAGGTGCGGCTGAAACTCTCGACCATGGTGCCGACACCGACATTGACGGCAAGCGCCAGCAGCAGCGCCATCAGCGCCAGCGAGAGGCCAGAGAGTTGCAGCCGGCTGTCGGCCCAGAACCAGGTGAGGATTGGGCGCCGCGTGCTGCGTTCGCCGGCTGCGAGGACGAGGCCGAGCAGCACGGGTAGCGCGAGCGCTGCGCCGAGCAGCAGAGCCGCGAGTACAGTAAAGCCGGCGATCAGGGAATCGCCGAACCACAGCACCAGTGTGGCAGCAATGAATACGAGCAACGCGCCGGCGCCTTGCAGCCGCAGCCAGCGATGCTGGGCCTGTTGCCAGGCATAGGGTTGGGCGGCGGCGAGCAGTGGCAGGCGCACGGCCTTGAGCAGGCTCGATGTCGCGGCCAGCAATGCGCCGATCACCGAGATGGCGAGGCCGGCAATCCACCATTCCGGTTTCAGCGTGAGCTGTCCGGGGATCTGCGCGCCATAGAGCCCGCGCAGGCTGGCGGCGACATCGGGCAAGAGCGAAGCGGCGATGACATAGCCGCAGACGAGGCCGATGACGCCGGCGATCAATGCAATGGTGACCAGTTCGAGGATCAGAACGCTATTGAGCTGGCGCGCCGAGACGCCGCAGGCGCGCAACGTGCGCAGCATCGGCAGGCGCTGCTCAAAGCCGAGCCCGATGGCGGAATTGACGATGAACAGGCCGACGAAGAAGGACAGCAGGCCGAAAGCCGTGAGGTTGAGGTGGAAGCTATCGGTGAGACGTTCGAGGTCAGTCTCGCTTTCCGGCTGCACCAGGCGGAGCTGCTGGGCCGTAACGCTTTCAAGGGCGCCGCGGGGGCCTTTCGCCTTGCCGATCAACAGCCGCGTGATCTGGTCGGGCATCGCCAGCAGTGTCTGCGCGATGCCGATATCGACCACGACCACGCCCGGCGCCAAAGCCGGCTGCAGTTTCAGCGGTGGCAGCCTGCGGCCATTGCCGAGCGTCGGCGTTGCGCCTTCGCGGAGGCCGAGTTCGGCCATGGTCTCGCGTGAGATCAGGGCCTGTCCGGGCGGTGTGATGAAGGCCTGCGCGCCTGATGTGCCGATCTCGGCGGCGGCGCTGGCTTCCGCTGGCATGGTCACCGGCTCGATGCCGAGCAGGCGGACCGTGCGTCCGTCGATCGGCACACGTGCCTCGAGCACCGGCGACACCGGCCATCCCGCGCGGCGGAGATCGACAAATAGCTGTTGCGCAAACGCGCCGCCGGCCGGCGACACCAGCATCGGCGTACGCGTGCCGCCGAAGGCGGCGGCAGCGCGGTCATAGCTGGTGCGGGCCTGCTGGTTCAACGCCTGCACCCCGCTCCATAGGGCGGTGGCCGCGATCAGGCCGATCATCAGTGTCGCGAATTGCAGCGGATGCCGGCGCCAGTGGCTGAGCAGCACGGCGAGGATCCACAGTGCCCGTCTCACGCGATCGATCCTGCATGGAGATGGACATGGCGGTCCAGCATCGCGGCGAGGCGCTCGCTATGGGTCACCATCAGGAAGCCGCAGCCACTGCGGGTCACGAGATCGCGCACGAGTCTCATCACCTCGTCGGCAGTGTCCTCGTCGAGATTGCCGGTGGGCTCGTCCGCGAGCAGCAGCGCCGGCTTCGACGCCAGCGCGCGGCCGATGGCGACGCGCTGCTGCTGGCCGCCGGAGAGCTGTTCGGGATAGCGCTTCAGCAGCGTTCCGAGCCCGAGCCGTTCGATCAGTTCGCTTTGCCAGACGGCATCGTGCCGGCCGCCAATGCGCGACTGGAATGCGAGATTGTCGGCGACGGACAGCGATGGGATCAGGTTGAACTGCTGGAAGACGAGACCGAGCCGCTCGCGGCGGAGCGCGGCGCGCGCGCTGTCCTTCAATCCGGTGATCGTGACATCGCCGAGCAGGATTTCGCCGCTATCGGCTTCGTCGAGACCGGCGATCAGATGCAGCAGCGTGCTCTTGCCGCTGCCGCTTTCACCGGTGAGCGCAACGCTCTCGCCACCGGCGACGTCGAGATCGACGCCGCGAAGGACGGCGACGTGCTCCTGCGCCGAACGATAGGATTTGGTGAGACGACGAACCGTAAGCATGCAGAGGCGTTATAGCACAGCGATGACGTCCCGGCGAAAGACGGGGCTGCGGTCAGCGCTTGCGCTCTGACACCATGGCCAGCAACACCGTCGCCGCCATGAAACAGGCCGATGCGCCGAACACCCAGTGTGGCATGGCGTGGTCCATGAACCAGCCGAACATGATCGGCGAGACGATTCCGCTGAAATTGAAGCCGGTGGAGACGATGCCGAAGGCGCGGCCTGCGGCGCCGGGCGGTGCGGCCTGCCGCACAAGCATGTCGCGGGACGGGGTAATGACGCCGCCGAGGAAACCGGCAAGGGTCATGGCGATGACGATGGCCGGTGCCGGCAGCGAGAAGGCCGCGATCGCGCCGATGATGGCCGCATTGATGGTGAAGCAGACGGCGGCGACACGGCTGTGATGCACGGTGCGGTCCGCCAGCCAGCCGCCGGCCAGCACGCCGATGGCGCCGGCCGCGAGGAACGAGGTCAACGCAACATTGGCCGCGGATAGCGTGGTGCCATAGCCATTCATCAGTGCGACGATGCCGAAGCTGTTGATGCCGCCCTGTGAGAGCGCGAGCAGGGTGAAGAACAGCGTCAGCATCATGATCGCGGGGGTCATGACGCTGACCTTGACCGCCCCGCCATTCTTGTCGCCGCTGTGCATCGCGCCGGCATCGGGAATGCCGACCACGATCAGCATCAATGCGATGGCAGCGCCGATGACGCCGGCGACGATCAGCGCGCCCTGGCCGCCGAGCGAGGCCAGCAGCGCCACCATCATCGGAGGCGCCATCGCGCCGCCGAGGAAGCCGGCGAAGGTGTGAATCGAGAAGGCGCGGCCCATTCTGGATTCGTCCATATGAGCGGCCAGGATAGCGTAATCGGCCGGGTGATAGACGCTATTGGCGAGACCCAGCAGGCCGGCACAGACAATCAATGCTGGATAGTTCAGGAACAGGCCGAGCGCGATCAACGCGCAGCCGCCCAGCATGACACCGAGGATCAGGATGATGCGCGCACCGACGCGATCGACCAGAAAGCCGATCGGCGCCTGGGTCAGGCCGGAGACGACGGCGAAAGTGGTGAGGGCGAAGCCGAGATCGATGTAGCTGACGCCGAGGCGGTCCTTGAGGAAAGGAAACAGCATCGGCAGCACGAAGATGTGGAAATGGCTCACCCAATGCGCGACCGAGATCGCGGTGAGGGTCCTGTTGGCCGAAGCCACCGGCGCGCTGGCTGTTGTGGCCGGAATATCGACCATTCTGGTTTCCACCCTCTAACGTATTGTTCAAGGTCAAGAATTTCCCGTCATGCGTAGAGGCCGCACGGCAAATTGTCCATGAACAGGGCAACATGCTGCCATTGCAGGCAACGCAGGGGAGAGGAGGGGCGCTGCCGCCCGCTCCCGCCGCACGTCGTGCGGGGAAACGCGGCTTGATGCACGTCAATGTCGGCTTCTGCCGACAGTTTATCCCGGTGATGCCGCGCAAAGTCGCGCGGTACAGCACAGCCGGGGGAGACATGACACAGCAGATGGCCGCTTCGTCCTTCGTGCCCTGCGCGACCGCAGCCGGGCCTTTGACCGGTTTCCTGTCTCGCCTCAATTTTAACGATCGCCGGCAATTGATGGCGCTCGGCGAGCGCGTGCCGCGTGGCGCCAACGAGGTTCTGTTCGCGCAGGGGGCCCCGGCGGCGCGCTGCTTCAGCATGATTGAGGGCGTCGTCTGCGTCTCACGCGGCATCGGCGACAACCGGCGGCAGGTCGTCGGCTTTGCATTGCCCGGCGACGCGCTCGAAATTGCCGCGCAACAACGCCACGAAGTCTCGGCGGTCACCATCGGCCCTGCGCTGGTCTGGGAAATCGCGCGTGAAAGCTTTGCGCAGTTCGTCAGCCACCGGCCCTATGTGCTGCATGCGGTGATCGCCTCGGTCGCGACCGATCTCACCGATGCCCATGAACAGATGTTCTCGCTCGGTCGTCGCCCCGCGGAGGAGAAGCTGGCGAGCTTCCTCACCGAATGGCGCGAACGCCTGGTTCGCATCGGCAAGGATGTCGACCCGCTGCCGCTGCCGATGAGTCGCCGGGACATCGCCGACTATCTCGGCCTCACCGTGGAAACCGTCTGCCGCACGCTCGCCAAGCTTGAACGTCGCGGCGCCATCGAAATCCTGCCGGGCCGCGTGCGGCTGCTCGCCGAGCCGGACGAGCTGCTGAAGGCCTGCGGATGACGATGCGGGTTTTGATTTCAATCAAGCAGCCGATGACAGCGATGTGATTGATGGAATTGTTCTTGGGAAAGACTCATCATGACAAGTCAAACTGACCGCGTGAAGTGGATGACGATAGGGGAGGCGGGGCTCTCCTTTGTCTGTATCGCCACCGTGTTCCTCTCCATTATCGCCTCGGCGAAGGCCGAAGACGCCGCATACGCGTTCCACGCTGCGGTGTTCGGCGCAGCCGCGCTGGTCTCGCTGTTCCTGATCCTCAATCGCTACTTCTCGCGCGGCGAACTGCCGCCGCAAGAAATCAACGGCCAGCCGAACTACAATCTTGGCCCGATCAAGTTCGCAGCGACCGCCTCGGTCTTCTGGGGTATCGCAGGCTTCCTCGTTGGTTTGCTCATTGCCCTGCAGCTCGCATGGCCGGCGCTCAATTTCGATCTGCCCTGGACCAGCTTCGGTCGGTTGCGGCCGCTGCATACATCGGCGGTCATCTTTGCGTTCGGCGGCAATGTGCTGATCGCAACCTCCTTCTATGTGGTGCAGAAGACCTGCCGCACGCGTCTCGCCGGCGATCTGTCGCCGTGGTTCGTCGTGCTCGGTTACAATCTGTTCATCGTCATCGCGGGCACGGGTTATCTGCTCGGCGTCACGCAGTCGAAGGAATATGCCGAGCCGGAATGGTATGCCGACCTGTGGCTGACCATCGTCTGGGTGATGTATCTGCTAGTGTTCCTGGTGACGCTGATGAAGCGCAGGGAGCCGCATATCTTCGTCGCCAACTGGTTCTATCTCGCTTTCATCATCACCATCGCGGTGCTGCATCTCGGCAACAACCCGGCGCTGCCTGTCTCGATCTTCGGTTCCAAGTCCTATGTCGCCTGGGCCGGCGTGCAGGATGCCATGTTCCAGTGGTGGTACGGCCACAACGCGGTGGGCTTCTTCCTCACTGCCGGCTTCCTGGCCATCATGTACTACTTCATCCCGAAGCGCGCGGAGCGGCCGGTCTATTCGTACCGCCTCTCCATCGTGCACTTCTGGGCGATCATTTTCCTCTATATCTGGGCCGGCCCGCATCACTTGCACTACACGGCGCTGCCTGACTGGACGCAGACGCTCGGCATGACCTTCTCGATCATGCTGTGGATGCCCTCATGGGGCGGCATGATCAACGGCCTGATGACGCTGTCGGGCGCGTGGGACAAGCTGCGGACGGATCCGGTGCTGCGCATGCTGGTGGTATCGGTGGCCTTCTACGGCATGGCGACCTTCGAAGGTCCGCTGATGTCCATCAAGGTGGTCAACTCGCTCAGCCACTATACCGACTGGACCATCGGTCACGTGCATTCCGGCGCGCTCGGCTGGGTCGGCTTCGTCTCCTTCGGCGCGCTGTACTGCCTGGTGCCGTGGCTGTGGAATCGCAAGCAGCTCTACAGCCTGAAGCTGGTGGAGTGGCACTTCTGGGTCGCGACCCTCGGCATCGTTCTCTACATCTCGGCGATGTGGGTGTCGGGTATCCTGCAGGGCTTGATGTGGCGTGCCTACACCTCGCTCGGCTTCCTCGAATATTCGTTCATCGAGAGCGTCGAGGCGATGCACCCCTTCTACATCATCCGTGCGGCAGGCGGCGGCCTGTTCCTGATCGGCGCGCTGATCATGGCCTGGAATTTGTGGATGACCGTGCGTGTCGGCGAAGAAGAATCCGGCGCCACGCTCGGCAACGCCGCGCTGCAGCCGGCGGAGTGAGGATCACACAATGTCGTTCTGGAGCAGACACCAAGTCCTCGAGAAGAACTCGATCATCCTGATCGTGGGCATCATTCTCGTCATCGCCATCGGCGGTATCGTCGAGATCGCGCCACTGTTCTATCTCAAGAGCACCATCGAGGCGGTGGAGGGCGTTCGTCCCTACACCCCGCTCGAACTCGCGGGCCGTAACGTCTATGTGCGGGAAGGCTGCTATCTCTGCCATACGCAGATGGTGCGCCCGTTGCGCGATGAAGTGGAGCGTTACGGACACTACTCACTGGCGGCCGAAAGCATGTACGACCATCCGCACCAGTGGGGGTCGAAGCGGACCGGCCCGGATCTCGCCCGCGTCGGCGGCAAATATTCGGACGAGTGGCATGTCGCTCACTTGACCAAGCCGCAGAACGTCGTGCCGCAGTCGGTGATGCCGGGCTACAAGTTCCTGTCGGACACCCCTGTCGATCCGCAAAGCGTCGTCGGTCATCTGCGCACCAATCGTGCGGTGGGTGTGCCCTATACGGACGATCAGATCGCCAACGCCGTCGCCGATCTCAAGGCGCAGGCGGATCCCGACAATGGCGATGTCGATGCCCTGAGCAAGCGTTATCCGAAGGCGGTGGCGCGCAATTTCGACGGCAAGCCTGGCCTGCCGACCGAAATGGATGCGCTGGTCGCCTATCTGCAGATGCTCGGCACGCTCGTCGACTTCAAGCTCTACAACGACAAGGCCAACCTGCGCTGAGGACAGATCATGCGAGCCATTCTGACCGTCGAGAATTTCGCCTCGAACCTCGTCCTCACCATGTGGACCCCGCTGTTCGTCGCAGTCTTCGTCGCCATCGTCACTTATGCGCTGTGGCCGCGCAACAAGGCCACGTTCGACGCAGCATCGCAGATGCCGCTGCGAGAGGATTGATGCCATCATGAGCAGTCATCACGAAGAACTCGACCCCGCCACCGGCAAGACCACCACAGGTCATTCCTGGGACGGCATCAAGGAGCTCAACACGCCGCTGCCACGCTGGTGGGTGTGGACCTTCTATCTCACGATCATCTGGGCGGTGGGCTACTGGGTCGTCTATCCGTCCTGGCCCCTGGTCTCCGGCTACGCAAAGGGCGTCATCGGCTATTCGTCGCGTGCGGATATCAGTGTCGAGCTCGCCAATCTCGACAAGATCCGCGGTGACAAGATGGCAGCGCTCAACAACGCCTCGCTGGCGCAGATCGAAAAGGATCCGGCCTTGCTCGCGTTGGCTCGCGCCAAGGGCAAGACCGTGTTCGGCGACAATTGCGCGCCGTGTCACGGCACGGGCGCTGCCGGCTCGAAGGGGTTCCCGAACCTTAACGACGATGACTGGATTTGGGGCGGTTCGCTCGAGCAGATTGAGAAGACAATCAAGTTCGGCGCGCGTTCGGGAAATAGCGAAGCCCATGAAGGTGCAATGCTGGCCTTCGGTCGCGATGGCATCCTGAAGAAGGACGAGATCGTCATAGTGGCGAACTATGTCCGCGGACTGGCGGGGCTTTCGACGGCCAAGGGATACGATGCCGAAGCCGGCAAGAAGCTGTTTGCTGACAACTGCGCCTCCTGTCATGGCGACGCCGGCAAGGGCAACCAGGACATGGGCGCGCCGAACCTCACCGATGGCATCTGGCTCTATGGCTCCGATGAAGCGACCATCGTTCAGACCATCACCAATGGCCGCAATGGCGTGATGCCGGCCTGGGCTGGCCGTCTCGATCCCGCGACCATCAAGGCGCTCACTGTCTATGTGCACACCCTGGGGGGTGGACAATAAGTCCTAGGGGCGCCCCGCCTGTTTCGAGCGCCCCTTTGACGCACATCAATTGCAACGGACTGCCGAGGTCTAGGGTCATTCCAAAGAAGTGAGTGACCACCATGAACAAGCCCGTTTCCCCCTCGGAGTTCGACTACGGCCCGCTCTACGCGCCACAGAAGAAGGTCTATCCGCAGAAGGTGTCCGGCACGTTCCGGAACATCAAATGGGCGCTGATGGCGCTGGGCCTTGGTATCTACTATTTCCTACCCTTCGTGCGCTGGAATCGCGGGCCGGGTGCGCCAGACCAGGCGGTGCTGGTCGATCTGGTCAATGGCCGTTTCTATTTCTTCTTCATCGAGCTGTGGCCGCAGGAAGTCTATATCTTCACCGGTCTGCTGATCCTCGCTGCGCTCACACTGTTCCTCATG
>JAEXHR010000375.1 GCA_023449855.1 Pseudomonadota bacterium
GATGAGCCGAAGGCGTCATCCGCCGGCCGAGGTTGTGCGACGAAAGACGGCGGATGACGCTTCGCTCATCCGCCCTACGATGAGCGTGAAAACACAAAAAGGGAAACACCGATGCCTGAGATCACCGTGAGCATGGCCGCTGGCCGCACCGACGAGCAGAAGAAGGGCATGATGCTCGACATCACCCAGGCGCTGGTGAAAAATCTTGGCGTCGCCGCCGATGCCGTCGTCATCCAGATCAACGAAGCGCCGCTCCACCATAAGATGAAGGGCGGCAAGACGTTTGTTGAGCGCGCCGCGGAAGCTGCTGCCGCCGCGAAGAAGTAAAAACTCTTTCTACCCCCTCTCTCTCCTTTCGGGGAGAGGGGAATTGCATATGAATGCGGAGGCGTCACCTGCGGCCATCCTTCGAGACGCCGCTGCGCGGCTCCTCAGGATGAGGGCAGAGTGTATCGCTGTAGAAGACCCTCATGGTGAGGAGCCCGCAAAGCGGGCGTCTAGAACCATGCAGGCCGAGCACCATCCTCATCGCTCGAGCGGCATGTGCGATAGTTCTGCGCAAGTGGGAGAGGGGTGGAAATTCTCACCCGAACACAGCAACATTCTGCCGGCTCGCCATGATCGGCGTGCCCTTGCGATTCCACAGCGTCATCGCCTGGCTCGAATAACCGCCCGCGATCTGCTCGGCGACATTGTGGATCAGCCACCAGCCATCGTCGGTCGTGATGTCATCCGTCAGCATGTCGATGGCCCAGGTCATGGTCGAGATCGGCGACGGCGCTTTCGAGCGCGCGGATGCCGCCGGCGGCGGTGCATCGGCAAGTGCCAGCAGTGCCACCAGCGACGGCGTGATCCCGGGCTCCTTGTGACGCAGCCAGAGCGACATCTGCGGATCATCGCTGCCGCTGAAGGGCGGCGAGCCCGAGACGAAACGCCCATCGATATGCTGCGCAAAGCTCAAGCTGGGCGGCGCGTTGTGGAAGAAGTTCGGGCAGGTTTCGGGATCTTTCAGCTCTGGCGTGCCGATCGCCACATGCCGGAACGCCGACTCCCGTGCCGCGCCGAAGCAGAACATCGCGCGCGTCGCGAGGCCTGCCTCGCCGACGAGATCGACACTGGCGAACAGCGTCGACTTGCCCTTGCGCAGCACGCTCGCCGAGAGCTGCAACTGTCCGGCTGCCGGTCCGATGAACGCAATCTGTGCGGAGCGCAGCGGCGGCACGGTTCCAAATTCATTCAGCGCGGCCTGCATGCACAGCGCCGATGCGAGCCCGCCATAGACGGTGCGGCCCTGCAGCCAGTCGTCGCTCACGCTGACGGACCAGCCGTCGCCGGACCGGATCATGCCGGCCATCAATGCAGTGAATTCAGTCATGCGTCGTTTCCCCGAACGTTCCTTGTTGGATGATTGTCGTCATCTATAGCGGGGAAAGCGGGAAGGGGCAAAGACTGTAGGGCGGATTAGCGAAGCGTCATCCGCCGTTCTCGCCACACGCAATCGGCCGGCGGGTTACGGCTTCGCCTAACCCGCCCTACGAATTGTCGCAGCCCCTTACTTCGGCTGCCCCGCTCTCATCTTCTGCATGTCGGTGATGTTCATCTTCATGCCGCCGGGCATCACGATGTCGCCGGGCTTCTGGTCCGCCTTGCAGGCGCTGATCCACTTGGCCTGGATCGTCGTCACCATTTCCGGCGGCAGATTGCCGCCGCTCGACTTCGCGGTGGTCTTCACCGAATAGGCGGAGTTGAAATCGCCGGTGGCTTCGAAATGGCTGGTCACGGTGGCGTCACCGATGGTGCAGACGCTGTCGCCGACATAGCCGTTGCCCGACTTCGTCATGTCCTGCTTCGAGCATTTCATGGTGTCCGACGACATCTTGTTCATCTGCCGGTCGACGCTCTCGTCGGTGCATTGCTGCATCACCATCGGCGGCGTCGCGGTTTTCGATACGCCCGCGATCTGCGTCGTCAATTCCCACAGGCCCGCTTTGCGGATCGGGATTTGAACACTGTCGGCGAGCGCCGGCGCAGCGCTGCACAAGAGGGCGAGAGCGATCAGGCTTGCGCGCTGAATCATGTAGAGGCCTCCGATGTCGTGTCTGGAATGACGCGTGGGATGGATTGCTCGTCCGCCGAAGCTCGAAGAGCGAAAGCGGAAGCACATCGAAGACCCGTCATCCGCGCACGCGAAGCGATGGGTTTCGCTGTTGCTCAACCCATCCTACGGCACCGGATTATGTCTTTTGTGTTATCGCGTGTTTGTCGATGACGATCGACGCAGCGCATCGCGCGTAGGATGGGTTGAGCGAAGCGAAAACCCATCTGCCGAGCCTGCCGCATCGACGGAATGATGGGTTTTCGCGAAAAGGCTCAACCCATCCTACGGCTGCAGAATTTTTAGTACTTCACGCTCAGCGGGCGCTCGCTTGCGCCATAGGGCACCCAGCGGCACGCGAACGAGACATAGCCGCCATATTCGTTCTGGTTGCCGAGGAATTTCACGACCTTGCCGTAACGCGCGCAGTGATCGATAGCGAGTGCGCGAATGTCGGTCTGCCCGATCAGCGAGGTGGAGATGATGCCGCCGGTGTCGTTGCCCTTGAACGGGGGCACCCAGTCGGCCTTGGCTGCGCTGCCCATAGCTGCGCTCATACCCACTGCCAGAATCGCCAGCCGAATCGTCTGCATCGCCGTCTCCTTACTTCTCAGGCGGGCACCTTAGAGGGCCAAGGCGACGGTGAAAAGAATGCGCGGGGCGATCTGACGGAGTTGTGCGCAGGGTGTTGCCGCGGTGCACTTGACCCCGCACGGCCTTCGCGGCACGGTCCCGGAACCTTTTTACAGCCGGCGGATCCCCCATGCGCACCCTCGTTTCATCCCTGAAGAAAGCCGCTTTCGCCGCCATCGCCGGCATGGCGCTGTTCAGCGCCGCGCCGAGCGCCCAGGCCGCCAACCTGCTCGAGCTGAATTTCGGCCTGTTCGGCCCGAATTACGAAGGCAAGGTCGGTTCCTGCGAATCCGCGCTCTGGAAGATCACCTACCAGTTCAAGGACAAGGAAGCGGATTTCTGGAATTCGTCGCTGCAGTTCACCGGCTTCAGCCATGTGCGCGAAACCGCCTTCCGTCCCTGGACCTCCGACAACATGCCGCGCCGCTTCTGCAGCGCCGACGCGATGTTCACGGACGGCAAGCAGCGCCAGGTGCATTATTCGATCATCGAGGATGGCGGCTTCGCCGGCTATGGCGATGGCGTCGAATGGTGCGTCACCGGCCTCGATCGCGACTGGGCCTACAATCCGAAGTGCCGCGCCGCGAAGTTCTGAGCGAGCGCCTCGTAGCCCGGATGGCGCGTTCGTCCGGGCTATTTCTTTCGCCATATTGTTCTTGAATTGTTCTTTGTGTCTGACTAGGCTCGCGCCAGTCAGGGGTGGGGCGCGTCATGGTTCATGCATTTCGATCGGTCGTTTCGCTTGGCATTTTTCTGCTGGTCGCGCTCATGGCCGGCCACGCCTCTGCACAGGACCGCCGCCAGAATGCGCCCGGCGAATTCGATTTTTACGTGCTCTCGCTGTCATGGTCGCCATCCTTCTGCGAGGCGGCGCAAGAGCGCGGCAATTCCTCGCGCAATCAGCAGATACAGTGCGGCGGCCGTCCCTATGCCTTCGTGGTGCATGGCCTGTGGCCGCAATATGATCGCGGCTTCCCGAACTACTGCGAACGTCCGGCGCCGCGCCTGCCGCGCAATGTCATGACCTCGATGCTGGACCTGATGCCGGCGCCGGGTCTGATCTTCAACGAATGGGACAAGCACGGCACCTGTTCGGGTCTTGGTCCGCGCGCTTATTTCGAAACCACGCGCAAGGCGCGCGCCGGTGTGAAAATTCCCGACGAGTTCATCGACCTCCAGCAGGCCAGGACAGTGTCGCCCGCTGCCGTGGAAGACGCCTTCATCAGGGTCAATCCCGGCCTCAGCACCTCCGCCATTGCTGTGACCTGCGATCGCAATCGTCTGAGCGAAGTGCGGATCTGCATGAGCAAGGATCTGCAGTTCCGCGCCTGCGAGGAAATCGACCGCCGCGCCTGCCGCCGCGATCAGGTGGTGATGCCGCCGGTAAGGGGTGGGTAGGCGTAGGGCGGATTAGGCGAAGCCGTTATCCGCCGGCCGAGTGTGTGTAGCGATGAACGGCGGATTACGCTTCGCTAATCCGCCCTACATGTCTACAACCAGCCCATGAACTATCGCCATGCCTTCCATGCCGGCAATTTTGCTGACGTTATCAAGCATCTCGTGCTGGTCCGCATCCTGGTCCATCTGCACGAGAAGCCGACGCCGTTTCGCATCATCGACAGTCATGCCGGCGCCGGCCGCTACGATCTCACCGGCGATGAGGCGACACGCTCGGCCGAATGGACCACCGGCATCGCCCGCATGATGCAGGCGCGCTTCACCGAGGCGACCGAGCCGCTGGTCGCGCCCTATCTCGACATCGTGCGCGCGTTCAATCCCGGGCGCGATCTTGTCGCCTATCCCGGCTCGCCGCTGATCGCCCGTGCCTTGATGCGGCCGCAGGACCGCATGGTGTGTTGCGAGCTGGAGCCGACCGCGCGAAAACAACTGATCTCGGCGCTGCGAAATGATGAGCAGGCGCGTGTCGTCGATATCGACGGCTGGGTCGGCTTGCCCGCTTATGTGCCGCCGAAGGAGCGCCGCGGTCTGGTGCTCATCGATCCGCCGTTCGAGGCGAAGGACGAATTCGCCCGGCTGACGACGGTGTTTGCGCAGGCCTATGCGAAATGGCCGACCGGCATCTACATGCTGTGGTATCCGGCCAAAAGCCGCCGCGCCACCGACGATCTGTCGCGCAGCGTTGCCGCGACGGTGGCGTCGTCGGCGACGCCGGGCAAATGCCTGCGCCTCGAATTCAGCATTGCGCCGCAAAGTCCCGACGGCCCGCTGACCTCCACCGGACTGCTGATCGTCAATCCGCCGTGGAAATTGCAGGACGAACTGCGGGCGATCCTGCCGCAACTGGAAAAGCCGCTCGGCCTCGGCGGCGTGGCGCGCTTCCGGCTCGAAAACGCCAAGGCCTAGAGCATCATCCCGAAAAGTGGATACCGGTTTTCGGATCGGATCGTGCGCCAACGAGACGTTGCGGACTCAACTACCCAAACGGCAACTATCCGAGCGTGTTCCCAAAAACGGTAGTCACCTCAATGGAACCGTACTAAGCTGGCGATCGTGACTGGCTTTACGTTCCGCTTCCGCGAATGGTTGCGGCGGAGTGACGAGGCCCGAACGACGACAAGAAGACTACAAAAAGAAACGGCCAAGCCTTCTGTGGAGTGAATGTCCGGTCGGTCGCGGTGCAAATGCGCCGTGGCGGAGCATTGCGGGGAGGGAGTTTCCCGATGGGCATGAGTGGTACGGTCAAGTTCTTCAACGGCGAGCGCGGCTACGGCTTCATCAAGCCGGACGATGGCGGGCGGGACGTGTTTGTCCACATCACCGCCGTCGAACGCGCGGGACTGAAAGACCTGATCGAAGGACAGCGGATCACGTTCGAGGTCGAGCCCGACAAGAAGGGCAAGGGCCCCAAGGCGGTCAATCTGGTGATTACGGGGTAGCGGCGGCGGTGGCGGAGGATACGCCCACAGATA
>JAEXHR010000382.1 GCA_023449855.1 Pseudomonadota bacterium
GTCTTCCGCCTGCCACCGCACTGCCAAGCTTAGCAGAAACGGCGATCGGCAAGTTACAAGGGTGGATCGATGCGAGCGTCCAGCGAGCATCGAGACGGGTGGGGTCTCTCACCACGGTAGGACATCACGTGGGGAGAGACTCCACCCGGCGCTACGCGCCACCCTCCCCAATCGCTTCGCTGCGGGGAGGGAGAGCACGACGCTCTGCGCGTCGCTTCCTATGCGAATGTCAAACAGCCCTGTCATTCCTGAACTCACGCGATCCCGTTCTCGCGGCGCGTTTGCGCCCGAGTTGTGCGCATTCCTTCCACCCTCTCCTGAAAAGAGGGCGCGCGGAACGCCGGGTGCCCAAGGCACCCATGGCCTGCACGCCGATGCGGTCTTCCGCATGGGAATGCGTACAGGACTTCCGGAGACCCCAGGCAAGTGCCCAGCGTTCCGCACGCGATGGTGCTTCCGGTTGCTTCGTGCTCTCCCGGGCGCTGATTGGTCACCCTAGGGTTGAGATTGTTTCTCGGGCCGGTTGACCGGAGAACCCTCGACCTTTCGTGCCTCTAGCAGGCACTGGACGGCACGACTTGGCCGGCGCTCGCGGCGTCGTCATCAGCGCTTCCGGATCGCAACTCACAGCGCCTCTCGGCACCGCCCTGTTACGCCCTTCCCCGCCTGACGCCTGAGAGCGTCACCGCATCCAGCCCCGCGAACGTGACGATCGCGCTCGCCCCTCTCATCGGGGCCGGACAGGGAGGAGAATAATCCTCAATGAAAATTCGTCAAGCACAAATCGTGAACATTTTCCCATGACCATTCCCGGCACACCAACATTGACATCCTCCATAATCACGGATAATAAATATCCATGATTAGTTCGGAGCTGCCCCGATGAAGATGAGCGACGGTGTCGAGCAGGCCATTCACAGCGTGGCCATGATGGCCGGGCTGACGGCCGAAGGCGTGCTGTCCGCGGCGGCGCTCGCCGATTTTCACGGCGTCTCCACCAGTTATTTGCTGAAGCATCTGCAGGCGCTGTCCGGCGCCGGCATCGTGATCACCAAGCCGGGCCCCACCGGCGGCTATCGTCTGGCCCGCGCCCCGAAGGACATCACATTGCTCGATCTGGTGCTGGCCATCGAAGGCCCCGCCCCTGCCTTCCGCTGCGCCGAGATCCGCCAGCGCGGGCCCAATCCGCTGCCGGGCAAGCCGAAGATGCCCTGCTCCATCAATGCCGCGATGCTGCGCGCCGAGCGCGTGTATCGCGACGAACTCGCGAAGGTCACCCTCGCCGACGTGCTCGGTGATCTCCGCGCCAAGGACGAGGACGGCGCCATTGCCGCGCGCGGCTGTGCCTTCCTCGAACAGAACGAGCGCCGCCGCAGCGCCAACTGATTTTCAACTCCACCGAACCGAAGGACACCTGTCATGCAGCCACGTATCAACTTCGCCAAGGCTTCCCCCGACGCCTACAAGGCCATCTTCAATCTCGACCGCTATGTGGTGAAGGAGAGCGGCCTCGAACCCGCGATCATCCATCTCATCAAGCTGCGCGCCTCGATCATCAATGGCTGCGCCTATTGCGTCGACATGCATGTGAAGGAGTCGCGCCATGACGGACTCAGCGAGCAGTGGATCAACCTGATGTCGGTGTGGCGTGAATCGACGGTCTATACGCCGAAGGAACGCGCGTTGCTCGGCTGGGTCGATGCGGTGACGCTGATCGCCCAGACCCAGGCGCCGGACGACGTCTATGACGAACTCCGCAAGCATTTCTCCGAAGACGAAAGCGTGAAGATCACCACCGCCATCGGCGCCATCAATGTCTGGAACCGGCTCGCCGTCGCCTTCCGCGCCCCGCATCCGGTCGACGCGCCGAAGGCAGCCGCCTGAACCATTCGATAGCACGACCGAAATGCCCGGCAGGAATGCCGGGCATTTTTGTTTGCGCAGGCGTGCATAGCAGCATTTCCGGGGCGCAAAGCTTTTTGTTGCCTCGGCAACTAATTCGTGAGAGCGTCGCCAAGGCAGGCGCGCACGGAACAATCGAATAGCCGCGCCGCTTCAGGGAGAGAAACAATGGCGGACCGCATGCGCGGGACCGAACGAGATGTTGCGTGCCTAGGCCTCGTCGGCCACCGCGGTGACGGCATCGAGATTGCCGTGAATGCGTCGCAGCAGATCAATGAGCACTTCGCGCTCGTCGGTATCGAGGCAGGACAGCAATCTCTGCTCGCGCCCGAGCGCGGCAACGATGACGGCATCATGCGTCTTGCGCCCCTTGGCGGTAAGCTTGATCGAATGCGTGCGCGCATCGCGCCGGTCGGTGCCGATCGTCACCAGTCCCCTGCTCTCCAGCATCGACAGCGTTCGGCTGACAGGCCCCTTGTCGAAGCCGATAACGTGACAGATGCGCGATGCAGGAATGCCCGGCTCGATCGCCAGCAGCGACATGATGCGCCATTCGGTGACGTTCACGCCGAAATGCTTCTGATAGTAGACCGTCGCGCTGTTCGACAGCTTGTTGGCGATGAAGGTGATGAAGGCGGGAACATAGCGCTCGAGGTCGAGCAGTTGCCCGGGCGAGATCGAGTCCTTCTCCACGCTGCTACCGGTGTCCGACACGCTTTTACCCGCCTGCTTTCTACCCATCCGCCGCAGCCTCACCTGTCTCTTCAAGCCAGCCCCGATCCGGGCCGTGCATGCCGTCCGAGACATAGAGATACGCAGCAGCAGTTGCCAAGAAGAAAACAGGGAGACGCCCCATGGTCGCATTGACCTGTCCCAATTCCGCGCCGGCGGTGCCTGTGCTCGCCTTCGATACGCAGCCGGCGGATCACGCATTTCCGCCAATTCCGATGCTGGACGTGGATCCGTTCGCCATCGACTTCTTCGCGGATCCGCACCCGACCCACGAGGTTCTCCGCGAAGCCGGGCCTGTGGTCTATCTCGACAAATGGAATGTGTACGCGGTCGCGCGCTACGCAGAAGTTCATGCGGTGCTGAACGATCCCGCCACTTTCTGTTCCAGCCGCGGCGTCGGCCTCAGCGACTTCGCCAAGGAGAAGCCCTGGCGGCCACCGAGCCTCATCCTCGAAGCCGATCCGCCCGCGCATACCCGCACCCGAGCGGTGCTCAACAAGGTGCTCTCCCCGGCTGTCATGAAGACGCTGCGCGATGGCTTTGTCGCCGCAGCCGATGCCAAAGTGGACGAATTGCTGGAGCGGCGCAGTTTCGATGCGATCGTCGACCTTGCCGAGGCCTATCCGCTGTCGGTGTTCCCCGACGCGATGGGACTACAGAAGGAAGGGCGCGAGAATCTGCTGCCCTATGCCGGCCTCGTCTTCAATGCCTTCGGCCCGCCCAATGAACTGCGCCAGAACGCCATCGCACGTTCGGCGCCACATCAGGCCTATGTGCAGGCGCAGTGTCAGCGCGAAAATCTCGCGCCGGGCGGTTTCGGCGCCTGCATCCATGCCCGTGCCGATACCGGCGATATCACCCATGACGAGGCGCCGCTGCTGGTGCGCTCGCTGCTGTCCGCCGGACTCGACACCACCGTCAACGGCATCGGCGCCGCGGTCTACTGTCTCGCGCGCTATCCTGAAGAGTTTGCGCGGCTGCGGACGGATAGCGCGCTCGCTCGCAACGCCTTCGAGGAAGCCGTGCGCTACGAGAGCCCGGTGCAGACCTTCTTCCGCACCACCACGCGCGCCGTCGAGATCAGCGGCCACCGGGTCGATGAAGGCCAGAAAGTGCTGATGTTCCTCGGCGCCGCCAATCGCGACCCCCGCCGCTGGGACGATCCCGCACGCTATGACATCACCCGCAAGACATCGGGCCATGTCGGTTTCGGCTCCGGAATCCACATGTGCGTCGGCCAGCTCGTTGCCCGTCTCGAAGGCGAAGCGATGCTGTCGGCGCTGGCGCGCAAGGTGAAGACCATCGCAATCAGCGGCGAGATCACGCGCCGCTACAACAACACGCTACGCGGACTGGAAAGCCTGCCCGTGACGTTCACGCCTGCCTGAGGACACAATGCCAAATATCACTTTCATCCATCCCGACGGCCACGCGCAAAACGTCAATGCAGCCGTCGGCGACAGCGCGATGTCGGCGGCCATGCGGCACGGGATCGACGAGATTATCGCCGAATGCGGCGGCAGCGCCGTCTGCGCGACCTGTCATGTCTATGTGGATGAGGACTGGATTGCGCGGGTCGGCGATGTCGGCAGCGACGAAGACGAATTGCTGGAAGGCGTGGCCACCGACCGGCTGCCGAACAGCCGCCTGTCCTGCCAGATCAGGATCACCGAGGCTCTCGACGGCCTCGTGTTGCGACTGCCGGAGCGGCAGATCTAGCTCCACACACCACCGCGACCGGCAACGTCCGGACCCGCGTCACCAATCAAACGGGAGGGACAAACAATGAAGGGCTACAAGACGATACTGGCGGCCGCGGCGTCCTGCTTCATGGCCAGCACGGCGCAGGCGCAGATTTCCGACGATGTGGTTCGCATCGGCGTGCTCAACGACATTTCCGGCGTATTCCAGGACACCAATGGCATGGGCTCGGTGGAAGCCGCGCGCATGGCGGCCGAGGATTTCAACGGCGGCGGCAAGAACATCAAGGTCGAGATCGTCTATGCCGATCACCAGAACAAGGCCGATGTCGGCTCTGCCATCGCGCGCAAATGGCTGGATGTCGAGAAGGTCGATGCCATCGTGGACGTGCCGAATTCATCGGTCGGACTCGCCATCAACAATATTGCGCGCAACACCAAGATGACGTTCCTCGCCTCGTCGACGGCGACATCGGACCTCACCGGCAAGGACTGCTCGCCGAACACCATCCAGTGGGTCAACGATGCCTGGGCCACCGGCAACACAACGGCGCAAGCGATGATGCAACGCGGCGGTGACGACTGGTATTTCATCACGGTGAATTACGCGCTGGGACAGGGAATCGAGGCGGAAGCCACGAACTACATCACCAAGCATGGCGGCAAGGTGCTGGGCTCGTCGAAACATCCGCTCGGCACCTCGGACTATGCGTCGCTGCTGCTGCAGGCGCAGACATCGAAGGCGAAAGTGATCGGCCTCGCCAATGCGGGCGCCGACACCATCAACACGGTGAAACAGGCCAGCGAATTCGGCATGCAGGACGGACCGCAGAAGCTGGTGGCGTTCCTGATCTTCATCAACGACGTGCACGGCATGGGACTGAAGACCGCGCAGGGATTGCTACTGACGGAATCCTTCTACTGGGACATGGATGACGACACCCGCGCCTTCGCCAAGCGCTTCGCGCAGCGCCCGGGCATGAACGGCAAGATGCCGAGCGGCAACCAGGCCGGTGTCTATGCCTCGACGCTTGCCTATCTCAACGCGGTGGCCGCCAAGGGCAGCGACGACGCCGGCGTGGTGGTGCCGCAGATGAAGACCTTCAAGGGCAAGGACAAGCTGTTCGGCGACGTCACGATCCGGGCCGATGGCCGCGTCATCCATCCGGTCTATCTGTTCGAGATCAAGAAGCCGGCGGAATCGAAATATCCGTATGACTATTACAAGCTGCTGGCGACCGTTCCGGCCGAGAAGGCGTTCCGCCCGATGAATGAAGGTGGCTGTGCGCTGGTGAAGTAACGCTGCGAAAACGACAAAGGCCGGGTTGAACAATCAACCCGGCCTTTGTTCTTACGTTGCACGTCAAATCGAAAGCCTCAGTAGAGCTTCGCTCCGGCGGCATCGACGACCTTGCCCCAGCGGACATGGTCTTCCTTGATGGTCTGCGCAAAGGCTTCCCGCGTCGAGGTGGTGACGCTGAGGCCCTGGGCTTCGAGGCGTTCCTTCACATCCGGCAGCGCGCCGATACGATTCACTTCGGCATTCAGGCGATCGACGATGGCGTCGGGGGTGCCGGCCGGGACGACGAGACCGAACCAGCTGTCGACGACAAAGTCCTTGATGCCGGCCTCAAGCGCGGTCGGCACGTTCGGCAGTTGCGGCGAACGCTCGCGGCTGGTGACGAGCAGGCCCTTCACCTTGCCATCGCGGATCTGCGGCGCCAGCACGGTCAGCGTGTCGAAGGACAGGTTGACCTGATTGCCGAGCAGCGCATTCACCGCCGGTGCGCTCCCCTTGAACGGGACATGCAGCAGATCGGTATCGGTGAGGCTCTTGAACAGCTCACCGCTCAGGTGGCACAGCGTGCCGGGGCCGCACGACGAGTAAGTGAACTTGCCGGGCTCCTTCCTGGCAGCAGCCACCAGCTCCTTGGCAGTCGACACCGGTGCATCCGGGCTGGCCGCGAGCACATAAGGCACAGAAGTCAGGTTCGACACCGGCACAAAACTCTTGAACGGGTCGAACTGCACCTTGGTGTTGATATGCGGGAGGATGGTGAGCTGGCCGGCCGGCGCGAGCGACAGCGTGTAGCCATCGGGATCCGCCTTGGCGACGAATTCAGCCGCGATCGCAGTGCCGGCGCCGGCCTTGTTTTCCACGACCACGGTCTGCTTCAGCGACTCGCCGAGCTTGTCCGCAAAGATGCGCGCGGATACGTCCGCAGCGCCGCCCGGCGGGAACGGGACGATCAGCTTGATCGGACGGCTCGGCCAGACGTCAGCCGCGCAGGCTGCGCCGATGCCCGTGGTCAGCATGACCGAGGCGAAAGCAGCAGACAGAAGACGGGACAACAGGGCGGAGCGCACGATCGTGATCCTTTGGTTGAAAGACGTTGTTTCGATGCTTCCGGCAGACGCATTTCTCCGGTCCCGCTCGCAGGAGCAGGTTGGGAAGACCGGAGATGTCGGCTGTTTTGCCGCCGTCGATGGCGCCTTGCGGCGGTCTCGGTGGCTTCGGAAGCAGCTTTGTTAGCTAGCTAAAAATGTCACCGGCACAGCGCTTTCGCAAGAAAACCGGTTTGCAAATGCAGATGCGGCCTTGGAGGATCGCTATCGTCCGAACGCGCCGGACGAGAAATTATTTCTTTCTGCCGCTCCGGTCGGCCCGACGGGCTGGAACCATCGGGGCGCGGTGCCGTAGACTGGACTGGGGATCGGAGACCGGAGAGCGTCATGACCGCGCTGGACCAATCGACCGGGAAGAACCGTTATCTGGCGGCACCGAAGCGGGCCGACTTCACCCTCGACCAGGACTGGGCCTCCTATTCCGCCGCCGAGCACGATCGCTGGGACCGGCTGTTCGCCCGCGCACAGACGGTGTTGCGAGGCCGGGCCTGCGACGAATTCCAGAGCGCCTTGCAGCACCTGCAGCTCTCGGAAGGCGGCATCCCCGACATGGCCAAACTCAGCGCCCGGCTGATGCCCCTGACCGGCTGGCAGGTGGTGCCGGTGGCCGAGCTGGTCCCGGACGAGGTGTTCTTCGATCACCTCGCCAACCGCCGCTTCCCGGCCGGCGCCTTCATCCGCCCGGAAAGCGAGATGGACTATCTGGAGGAGCCGGACATCTTCCACGACGTGTTCGGCCATGTGCCGCTGCTCGCCAATCCCGTCTATGCGGATTTCATGGAGGCCTATGGCAAGGGCGGTCAGCGTGCGATGGCGCTCGGCCAGCTCAAGAACCTGGCGCGGCTGTACTGGTACACGATCGAGTTCGGCCTGCTGAATAGTGCGGAGGGACTGCGCATCTTCGGCGCCGGCATCCTGTCGTCAGCGACGGAATCCGTATTCGCGCTGGAAGACCCCTCGCCCAATCGCATCGGCTTCGATCTCGAACGTGTGATGCGCACCGACTACATCATCGACGATTTCCAGCAGACCTATTTCGTCATCGACAGTTTCGAGAAACTGCTGGAGGACAGCTATCAGGATTTCGGCGCCCTCTATGCTCGGCTCGCGCAGGCAAACGACCTCGCAGCGGACGAGGTGATCCCGCAGGATCACGTCGTCAGCCGCGGCACGCTGGATTATTTCAGGAAGCGTAGGGCGGATTAGGCGAAGCCGTAATCCGCCGGCCGAGTACGTGTGACGAAGAACGGCGGATTACGCTGCGCTCATCCGCCCTACGGCTACGGCAGCATCCCCCGATCACTTCTTGTCCACCACCTTGTAGCCGACGATGCGCGTGTTCCAGACGCATTCGGCGGGATCGTTGGCCCATTGCTGGGTTGACCACAGCGTCCTGCGATCGATCGGATCGAGCGCCGTCAGCGTGCCCGCGGAATTGCCCATCGGCGACATCCCCTTGTCGTTGGCGCAGAGATAGGGATGCCCGCCGGTGACGACCGTGACGGGCTCAGCAAAGGTGTTGGCGGGATCGTTCGCCTTGCGGGTCCAGAGCAACACCGACAGATGCATGCTGGCATTCGACGTGGTGCCGACGATGCCGAGATTGCCGGCATCATCCACGCCGATGGTGCCGAACTCGTAATGGCGATCAGGGCTGGACAGTTTCGCCGTCTGGCTCACCACGCAGGCCGCCGGGTTCGCACAATCGAGCTCCACCCAGATCAGGATGTTGTTGGCATCCGCGCCCTGCGCACCGCAATTCTCGACGCAAGGACCGGTGCCCAGCACGCCCTGCAGTTTCGATCCGTGCTGCACCACATTCATCAGGCGATGGCTTGTGGCCGCGCGGAGCGCACCCTCGCTGCCGAGCTGCGGGATCGACATGGTCGGGCCACAACACGGCGCGTTGTAGAGCCACTTGTTCTCCTGCGAGCCGATACCGGTCTTGACCAGCTGCTGCGCGCCGCCGGCATTCCAGGCGCCGGTCAGACCGTTCCAGGTGAAAGTGTTGACGACCCAGTGGAAGGAGAAATTGGTGGAGCGCTGGCAGGCATATTGTGCGTGGCGGTCGCAGCTCTTGTTGACAAAGAATGCGGGTGCCGTCGGCGCCTTCTCGCGATTGTGGTCGATGGCCGGGACGATATCGAGCGGCATATTGGCGGTGCGATTGAGATGGGTGGGCGCCTTGCCCTGCCCGATCCCCTTCACCTCTTCCGGCGGAAGCGCAAAACAGTCATAGGCAACGCCCGGCACGGTGGCAGGATTCTCGTGGCCGCCACGACCGCCGCAGATATAGGTCCCGTTCCTGTCGTAGCCGACCTTCACCGCGGGATTGCGCGCCAGACACGGACCGCCCTGCAGGCAGGACAGATAGGTGCCGCCCCAATCGCCGGTCGCGTCCGCACCCGCGCTCACCAATGTACAGTCATTCCTGCAGGTGACAGTGATGATCCAGCGCTCGATGAACTCGTTATAGACGATGTGCGGCTCGAACGGGCCGGCATCCTTCTTCGCATCCGGATCCAGCCCGGTGGTGCGGATCAGCGCCGCCAGAGGTGTCGATTTGAGCAGCTTTCCCGTGGTGTCATAGACATTGACGTTCTGCCACGTGACCTGGACGACCTGCTTGCCGTTGGTTGCGACATCCATTTCGGCGCGATCGCAGTGGATCGGCGGTGTCGCCGATCTGCAGACCTCACGGCCGGGACCGCGATCGCCGTCGAACGATGTCACCGTCTGGGCCAGCGCTCCGCCGGATGGCGACAGCGCATGCAGGACGGCGATCAGAGCGGCGGCGGCCAAATGCTTCACCGAGGCCGCAAGGGTTTGCTCATATCGTCCGATCGCACGCATCATCGCTTCGTCGCCCCTGTATCCCGAACTGGCCTATGTCCGCTCGCGGACTCGGGGCCTACAGGACGATACGGTGCGGTCACAATGCGGCGCGGCTAGATTCCGTCTAAGGTTTCACGCCACTCAATATCCGGCCAGCGACCTACAACTGACCGATATCGCCGGAGCGTTTCGACAGACAGAGAACGCTCAGCCTCGCCCCACGCAAAGCAACGGGGATGACGCGATCCAGCAGATCGCATCATCCCCGTTCGTCGTCTTTCAGACGCAGCGCTGATCAGCCGTTCATCGACTGAATGCGGAACTTGGCCGGCGAGACGCCGAAGCGGCGGCGGAAGCTGCGATGGAAGTAGGACAGCTCGTTGAAACCGCAGGAGCCGGCGACTTCGCTGATCTTCAGCACGCACTGGCGGTCTTCGGTGAGCATGCGGCGGGCCTTGTCGAGGCGGAGCTGCATGATGCGGTCGGTGATGCTGAGGCCGGAGCCCTGCAGCAGATCCTGCACGTAGCGAACCGAAAGGCCGAGCTTTTCGGCGACCACCCGGGTCGAGAATTGCTGGTCGGCAAAGCTCTCGTTGATCTGGTTGAGGACGCTGGCGATCCGCGCACCGCGCAGGCCGCCGACATCGGTCAGGTTGGTGACTTCCGCCTGCGCGGGAGCCACCGACGGGCTGTCCTGCAGGCTGCCCCGGTTGCTCGTGAAGTCGGAGTGGTTGCTGAAAGCAAGCTGTGTGTTGTCCATTTTCCCAATCACCGCCCATGTCTGTGTGCGGTTATGGGTCGCCGGCGCCTCTACGAAGGTTCAATACTGCCGACGATTTTATTGAAGGTAGCTAACGGCCGCCGAGTTCCGGCGGCGGCGAACGGTCGAGCACCTCGCCGGTCGGGCCTTCGAGCAGGTCGAGTTCAACATCCTCGATCACCAGCGGGCCACGCTTGCGCTGCAGTTCGGCGACCTTCTCGACGCGGCTGAACGCACCCTGCCACTCGGGATCGGCCATCAGGCCGGGCGGCGCGACCAGCAGCAGCTTGCCGGCCAGTTGCGCGGCGCTGGGCTCGGGCATGTTGATCCAGCGGATGCGTTGACCACGCTGGGCCACACAGGTTCCTTTCGGCAGATAGAACGCCAGCCAGCTCGTGGTCCCATAATCCGGCGCCAGGATGCAGGTGGCGCCCGTGCGCTGACGTACCGCTTCGATCCCGGCGGCCAGCTCGGGGAAACCGACGCCGATGCTGCGCACGGTGGCGTCGCGCTTGTAACCCGACAGGATGCCGGTATTGGCCTGCACGACCAGCGCGACGAACATCAGGGCACCGACCGGTGTGGCCCAGCGCAAGCAGACATCCACCGTGCGCCGCGCCCGGCCCTGCCACCGGACCATGGTGGCCGCCACCGCGGCGGCGATGGCGAAGGCCGGATAGATCGGCGCGAACCAGTTGGCCTCGACCCGGGCATGCAGCGCGTGCCAGGCGAAATACAGCGCGATGATCCAGACCATGGCGCTGACCAGCACCCGCGACGACAGCGCGCCGGACTGGCGACGGGCCAGCGCATAAAGGCCCATGGTGCCGAGGATGAACACCAGCGGGGTGGCGAAGGCGAACTGGGTGGGGATCAGTTCGGCGATATAGGCCGCCTTGAACTGCTCGATACGGGCGCGGCCGAGCTGCTTGATGAATGACACCCACTGGTGATCGGCATTCCAGAACAGCACCGGCGAGAACACCGCGAAAGCGACGATGCCTCCGAGATAAGGCCATGGCGAGATCAGCCAGCGCCGCATGTTCGGCACGGCCACGAGCCAGATCAGGATCGCCGCGCCGAAGAAAAGTGCGGTGTATTTGGACAGCAGCGCGAGGCCGACGGCGACGCCGACCGCCAGCCACCATACGCCCTGCCCGGTCGCCGCGACCTGCGCCAGCGCGAGCAGCACGAAGCTCGACGCCACCAGCAACGGCGCGTCCGGCGTGACGATCATCAGGCCGACGGAGACGATCATGGTGGCGTTGAGCAGCAGCATCGCCGACACCGCGATGCGCTTGCCGCCGAACAAGAGCTCAGCAGCGCGGTAGATCGCCCAGCTCATAGGCAATGTCAGCAGAACCGAGATCAGGCGCACGCCGAGCGGCGTATCGCCGGCGATCAGTGTGCCGAGGCGGATCACCACGGCGACCATCGGCGGATGGTCGTAATAGCCGCCGGCAAGATGTTTCGACCACGTCCAGTAATAGGCTTCGTCGAAAGTCAGCGGCGTCCAGGCGGACGCCGCGAGGCGCAGCAGCACGAGGCCGATGACCACGGCAAACGCGCCGCGGACCATACGCGTATCGGCCGCCATCACCGCTTGCGCCACACGAACAGGCCGGACATGGCGTAATTCCAGACCACGCCCATCAGCGCGCCCGCGGCGCCCGCAAGCCACCAGATCGGCTCGTTGTCGAACACCGACCAGGCGACGCCGACATTGGCCAGCAGGCCGACGCTGCAGACCAGATAGAACAGGATCAGGCCCTGCAGGATGCGCAGTCCCTTCAGGCGCTGGTCGCGATAGGTCAGGAAATTGTTGAGCAGGAAGTTGCTGGTCATCGCGCTGAAGGCGGCGATGCCCTGCGCTTCGGCGAATGGCAGCGCGAAGGTCTCGAGGCCAACAAATAGCGCAACGAAATGCACGACCAGACCGATGGAGCCGACCAGCGCGAACAGCAGGAAGCGCAGCGACACCACGTCATTGGTGAGTTTTGCGAGAATGAGGCCGAGGAAATCCAGCGCCACCATGGAGTCGAGCTTGCTCTCGCCATGCAGCCGCGAGCCGAATGTATAGGGCACTTCCTTGATACGGAGCGCACCACGCGCGGTGGCGACGACGTCGAGCAGGATCTTGAAGCCTTGCGTGGAGAGCTGCGGCGCCAGTTGCTCGAAGCGGTCGCGGCGGATCATGAAGAAGCCGCTCATGGGATCGGCGACACTGACGCGCAGCACCTGCTGGGCCAGCACGGTGGCGAATTTGCTGAAACCGGCGCGCTTGTTGTCGAAGCTGTCGGCGCTGCCGCCATCGATATAGCGGCTGCCGATGACGAGATCGGCCTCGCCCCGCTCGATCAGGCCAAGCATTTTTGCGAGCTGCGTTTCGTCATGCTGCAGATCGCCGTCGATGACAGCGGCGCAGGGCGCGGACGACGCCAGCATGCCCTCGATGCAGGCGCCGGACAGGCCGCGGCGGCCGATGCGGCGGATGCAGCGCACCCGCGCATCCGTCCGCGCCAGTTCGCGCACCGCGTCGGTGGTGCCATCCGGGGAATTGTCATCGACGAAGATGACCTCCCAGGCGATGCCTGCAAGGGCCGCATCGAGACGCTGGACCAAAGTGGCCACATTGCCGCGCTCGTTAAAAGTGGGGACGACGACGGAGAGCTGCAGCGGCGCACCCGCTTGAGCGATCTGTCCGGAGCCCGGTGTGATGGCATCGTTCATGGCGCCAGCATATATCTGCAGCGCAACAGCCTGCCAAGGCGCTCCGGGAACGCGTCAACCGTTTGATTATATGCGGAAAACGGGTTGGCAGGCCCAATGGCAACAGCCAGAAATGCAAACGACCCCGAACAACCGGCGCACGTACATCCGGCGCGCCATCCCACTGAAGGGCTCAGGTCATTCAAGGTCGTCTCGGCAACGGAGCTGTTAGGCATCGACGTCGCCGTTGAATGCGAGATAGGAATGGTCGGGCCGTTCCGCAAGGGGTGGTTCGAAGAAAACGGGAGGAACTGGAATGGCAGCGAAGACCGGCAAGATCCGCATCGGCATCGGCGGCTGGACCTTCGAACCGTGGCGCGGGACATTTTATCCGGAGAAGCTGACCCAGGCGAAGGAACTCAGCTACGCCGCCTCCAAGCTCACCTCCATCGAGATCAACGGCACTTATTACGGTTCGCAGAAGCCGGAGAGCTTTCGCAAATGGGCGAGCGAGGTGCCGGACGATTTCGTGTTCTCGCTGAAAGGCCCGCGCTTCGCCACCAATCGCAAGGTGCTGGCCGAAGCTGGCGACAGCGTGAAGCGCTTCTACGATTCCGGCGTGCTCGAACTCGGCGACAAGCTCGGCCCGGTGCTGTGGCAGTTCATGCCGACCAAGAAGTTCGACGAGGCCGATTTCGGCGCCTTCCTGGAGCTGCTGCCGCGTGAACTCGACGGCCGCGCGCTGCGCCATGTGGTGGAGGTGCGGCACGACAGTTTCTGCACGCCGGCCTTCGTCGCCCTGCTCCGCGAACACAAGATCCCGGTGGTGTTCTCCGAACACGCGACCTATCCGGCGATCGCCGATGTCACGTCCGATTTCGTCTATCTGCGCCTGCAGAAGGGTGAGGACTCGATCCCGACGGCCTATGCCCCGAAGGCCCTCGATGCCTGGGCCAAACGCTTCCAGGATTTCGCTGGCGGCGGCGAGCCGGACGACCTGCCCAAGGTGAGCGACGGCAAGCTCAAGAAGCAGCCGCGCGACGTGTTCGCCTACACCATTCATTAGGTGTTTTAGCGAGCAAAATCATAAACATACGCTTTCCAATACGGCCACGAATAAGTGCGGGAAAACCCGCTTTGTAGTGGATGACTGTAAAACGATTTTAGCCTCCCGTCGTTCGCGGGAGGGCCGGGCATGAGCGAGGCAATCCGCACCTATCTGCCGTGGCTTCTGTCCGCCATCACGATCTGGATGACGCTGCTTGCCGGCAACAAGCATCCGCAGGCGTGGCTCGTTGGGCTCGGCAATCAATTGCTCTGGCTGGTCTGGATCGTGCTCGTCGGCGCATGGGGTTTGTTGCCCATGAACCTCGCGCTCTGGATTGTCTACGGCCGGAACCACATGAAGTGGAGCCGGGCATGACCTCCGCCCCCAAATGGCAAAGCCCCCGCCGCCTATCGCGGCCCGTCGCAAAGGAACCTGCCGTCAAGCGTGAGACGGAGGCCGCCAAGCGCAAGCTGGCCGGCGCGTCTCACCGCATGGCCGATCGGCGGCGGGGCTGGCATCGGGGAGCAAGGCGATGACCACGCCCGTTGCTTCCCATCACCGCTGGCGTGCGGCGTTCTTGACGCCAATTCGCCGCCTCACCGACCGTCTCATGTCACGGTGTCGCGTCTGCGGCTCCGGCAAGGACGTGATCAGCTTCGACCCACGCGGCCTATGGGCATATCCAATTCGGACGACTGTCTGCCCGGCTCACTGCCCTGAGCATGATTACGTCCATTGCCGCTTTGAGGGTCACTACTGCAACCGATGTGGCCAGTCGCCAAGCGACGATTGGTACGCTGACCGCGCGATGGACGCCGCTGAAGCCGAAGCCCGCGCATGGAGGGAACCATGAGCGAGCGCAAAGAGGTCATGTGGTGCACCGACTGCGGTGCGCGTTTCACCCAGGAAGAGATCAAAGGCTGGGGCTGCCCGAAATGTGGTTGCACGGGCATCCCCTGCGCCACGGAAAAGGACGTAGCGGTCGAGGTCAATTGGCACGAGCTGCATATTCTCACCGTCTGGGCTGAGAACTGGGCGCGCAAGATGGAAGAGGACGGCAGCGAGGGTGACCTTGACCCGTCGCACACCATCCAGGCTATCGCGCGCCGGCTTCACCTGCAGCATCCATCGCTAGGCCATCTTACCTTGTCGGGCGAACTAGCGGCTTTGCCGAGTGACTTGGCCGCGAAGGGCATCGAGGTCGGCAACGTCGAGACGAATATCGCCAGGCCAAAGCTGTTTCAAGTCAACGGCCCCGGCGCAGTCGGTCACACCTCCGCGCTCAGCTCCAAGAACGGAGTATCCCAATGAACAGACGACGCGGAAACACGGTCCATTGGTTTGTCGTTCATCAGGACGGGCAACCTCAGCTCGCCACCGCAAGCATGTCGCGCAGTGGCGCAATCAAATATTGGCTCAAACTGGCCGACGAGACATGGCCGTACTGGTATCGGCGCGGCATGCGAGCACAGCGCGTTCGCATTAGCTGGGCTCCCGCCTCCAAGGACGGCACGGGAGGTGCGACATGACGTTCACCATCGGACAGAAGGTCGTGTGCGTGGATGCGCGCGATACCCGTCGCGGACACTCCCTGCCTTTGAAGCGCGGGCAAATTTTAACGATCTGCAGCATTATCAGCACTTGGGATGGAATCGGCCTCGAGTTCAACGAGATCGTCACGCCCGTTTTGGACGGCCACGTTCAGGCCTTCAACAGCCGCCGCTTCCGCCCTGTCGTCGACCGCAAGACCGACATCTCCATTTTCACCGAAATTCTGCACACCACAAAGGCGCCGTCGATAGCCGAGCGCATTGGCCTTGGCGACCTCGTGGGCTCCATCGCTCAACCCGCACGCACGCTGGAGTCCTACAATGGCTGATCCTTGCAAGGATTGTGGACGCAGGCTCGAAATCCGACCCGGCGAAAAAGCGTGGACCACTCACTGCGGTCGGACTGTTGGCGAGGAGTCCGGAAGCACCTCGCAGATCATGCAATGCATGCGCACTGCCCGCGCCGCATTACCGTCACAGGAGGCCGATCGTGGCTGACCATACCCATTTGCCTTGGGAAGCTGGCGAAACCGGTCACGGATCGCCCTACGCTGTCTACTCTGATGATGCGACCGGAAGCATCATCGCGATGTGCCAGCACACATATGTCAATC
>JAEXHR010000004.1 GCA_023449855.1 Pseudomonadota bacterium
TTGCAGCAGAGCGAGGGACTGCGGCAAGCTGCCGCTTCATCTCGTTCAGCGCTTCCTGGAATACGCGGTGCGGCGAATACGGGCGAGCATGATCCGACATACCGAGTGCTTCAAGCATCTGCCGCAAGTCTTCCTGTAGATCGTCAGCGTCAGCCTGCATCAAGGCGCGACGAAACATGGCGCGGCCGCGCTCGGCGATTTCCTCAGGCGCTTCGATTCCGGCATCGTTCGGTATCGAAGGCCGTGACCCGCGTGACGCTACCGCGCGTTTAAACGCTTCGTAAGCGTCAGGGTCAAAGGGATCCTTTTCAAAATGATCCTTACCGCTCATGATGCGCTCCAAAGTAAAATGGCAATAACGACGAAAGCGACGACTGCTACCAAAAGCCAATCGACAATGCCTTGGCCGCCTCGAAAGGGTTGGGGCGTTCCTATGGGCATGTGTTGTTCCTGCGGATCGCTGCGTCGGCCAAACACAAATACCGTTCCCGCTTGTCGATCCCGACATCTTCCCATTCGAGGTGATCGGGCGCATCAACCTCGAACAATGCCTGCGCCATCCACTCACGCTGCAAAAGAGGCGGGATTGGCGGCGTTTCGATTGTCACCACTTCGTCGTTGTTGATGCTGCCGACGATCATGAAGGCGTGATGAAGTTTGACCGTGCCTACCGACGCGCCCCTGCCGTCAAAAACCTGCGCGAACTCCGCGTTTTTGAATTCACCTTCTGGTCCGTCTTGGATTTCGTAACGCCATCGGGAGGTCCGCGCTGCTGGGGCACCTGTGCGGGCCTCCCGATCGGCTATGATCTGCTTGGCGTCAGCCTCATCGGTGACGACAGCGGACTGCGGGGGTGTTGTCGCCGGTTCAAAACCGCAGTCTTTGACAAACTCTGCTGCGCTTGAATATCCATCCGGAACAAAAATAGTGACTGTTTCCCTTTCGGGTACGACGTTGCCATTGAACTCGCCATCTTCTGTGGCGAGAAACTTGGGTGCGGCCGATTTGTGCTTTTCCCAAGCCCAATCGACCATATGCCGATCTTCTTCACTCAACTCGTCATCGTCGGCATAGAACTCGTTCGATGCGCGTGCCGCGTGATCCAGCACGTCAGCAATGGTGATTGATCCGGCTTTGTAGCGAGTTCCGCCGATCAGCATGTCGCGATCGGTCCACTGGCTCAACGCTTGTGGGGCACCTGTGCGGGCCTCCCGATCGGCTATGATCTGCTTGGCGTCAGCCTCATCGGTGACGACAGCAATCAGGCCAAACTCCTGACCGATGCCGCCAACGATCATCGTCTCGCCTTCGGTCGTCTTGACGTCACTGATCGACCACTTGATCTCGTGCTCGGATTTCATCGTCCTGCCTCCTGGAGGGCGGCGCGCAGACGGGTCAGCAGCTTGTCCTGTGGCGCGATAAAATCGCCATCGAGCTGATACCCGGTGTCGTCAACCACATCGGCGAGGCGCGTGGTGGCTTCGTGGAGCGACTTGACCAGCGCGTCGTGATTGTTCACAGCTTTGACGATGAAAGCGACATTGGCGATCATCTGCTCGTGAGATCGATTGACATATGTGTGCTGGCACATCGCGATGATGCTTCCGGTCGCATCATCAGAGTAGACAGCGTAGGGCGATCCGTGACCGGTTTCGCCAGCTTCCCAAGGCAAAGGGGTATGGTCAGCCACGATCGGCCTCCTGTGGTGATGCGGGTTGAGCGGGGAGGTGCGACATGGCGTCGATGTGCGCTTTGATCACATCGAACGAGATGGCCACGACGAACGGGTTTTGATCCCAGAGCGGAATCGACCCGTTGCAGTTCCAGCGCTCACCGCCATGCAAAAGGTTGATGAAGCCGCCGAACGCGAAGCGCGGATCACCGTGGCTGATGTCCTGCTCGAGCAGCGGACCGGGGCCGCCATCGGCGAAGCGGCTGAATTTCCCGACCTCTGACCAATCCATTGACCAGCCAGTGCTGAGCTGTCGGAAGCCATTGCAGTTCGGCCGGCTGGTGGCGCCTTCTGCAATCGCGTCATCTCGACTGATGTCTTGCAGCCGCTCAACTTTCACGCCGGTAACGAGCAGCGTGAGGCGAGAGGCTGCGCGCGGCATGTGAATTGCCGGCTTCCAGCGTGGCCGTTCCGGGTCGTCTTTGAACTCTGGCGGCCAATCGCCGGGCAAATCCCGGCCATTGGTGTCCGCGCGATACTCCCAATAGCTGGGTTCGTCGAACTGGGAGTTGTTGATGTAGGCGGCAGTCTCGCGCACCCACAGCCGGTCGCCTGGTGCGTAGCCGACCAGATCGACGTTGCCGGCGAGCAGCAAAAACTTCGGGCCAAATACCGATATCGCGTCAAGCGCCGGCTTTTTCTTAATGACGCGACGGGTCTGAGTCTTCTGGCCTGCGAGTAGGGCACGCACCATCGGGCCCGAAAAAATGATCGGACGATCAGCCATTGGCCTGATCCTTTGTTTCGTGATTGGAGCTGATCGAAAGAGCGGGTTGCACGGTCATTTCGTTGACCATCTCGATGCGACGACCAATCCAGCGCATCGCATTCACGGCCATGGAGTTGCCGCAGGCTTTGTAGCGAGGACCGTCCGGAGATCGATCTTTCCCGCGCCACGGCACATCGGTGTAGCCGTCCGGGAAGCCTTGGAGGCGCTCGCACTCCGTAGGAGTGAGGCGGCGGACTGCCCATTGAGTGCCCACGCTTTGTGTGCGCCCAGCGCGAAGCGAGTAGGCGGCCTCTTCTTGGATGCCCAGCCCGACCGGACCGCCGCCTTCATGGCTTCGGTTCGATACATCAGCATCAGCAGCGCCTGCATGGCTGTTTATCGCCCATGCCACTGCGACCTGGCCGCCTGCGTTCGTGTGGCTGTCCTTGTGCCCCATTGCCCGTAGCGTCGGGCTGATTTCGCCGATGGCGAATCCGTTCCGTCCGGATGCTTTGCTATCGAAAGCGATGGCGGGTGGGTGCATGCCCTTCGAGAGCGTGAAACACGGATCTCCGGGCTGCGGGTTTGAGCGGCACGTCGGGCTGGTGATCTGTGTCGTATCAAACGCAATCAGGCTCTCGTCGGCGTTGTTGCCGGGAGAATTCGTCTGGCCGCCGCCGCGGCTGGAACGTCCCATGAGGGTCGCAGATACGGCCGGCGCGTGCGCTATCGCGATCACGGTCTCGGTCTCGTAGTCTTGCCTGCCCATGCCGCCGGCATTGAGGCAGTGGGCCACATCACCTGTGGATGGGACGGCGATCATGTTGTCGCTGTCGGCCCGGTGAGAATGCTGCGATTGAGCCCGGAGCGGGTTTGCGATCAAGCCGCCGTCGAGGTCGAAATCGGTTCCGAGTCCGCCACTGCCATTAGGGCGCGAGCTAAGGGTGCCGGCAGTTCTTTGCCCCGATTGCCGGCGCGGCGGAGAATCCCACGACAGGCTTTCGCGCTCAAATAATACTGCTGCGGCACGTCGCCAGTCTCGAGAATTTCCGACAACGAACACACGCCTTCGTCGCTGAGGGACAGCCCGTCCAAACTCGTCCACTCGCACGTACTGAGCGTCAAGCACTCGGTAGGCGAACCCATACCCGAGTTCGCCCATGCCCCCGAGGATGGAGCCAAAATCCCTTCCTCCGTCCGAGGACAGGACGCCGGGGACGTTTTCCCAAAGCAGCCACTCGGGGCGATAGCGGTCAGCAATGGCAAGATACGTGAGTGCGAGGTTGCCCCGTGGGTCAGCCATTCCTTTGCGAAGTCCAGCGACCGAGAAGGACTGGCAGGGGGTTCCTCCAACGAGAACATCAGGTCGAAGGTCATCAGGCCATTCTCCGAACTTGGTCATGTCGCCCAGGTTCGGGACATGCGGGTAGTGATGCGCCAGGACGGCGCTTGGGAATTTTTCGATCTCGGCAAAGGCGGCCGGCTGCCAGCCAAGCGGGTGCCAGGCCACTGTCGCTGCCTCGATGCCAGAGCAGACGGACAGGTAGCGCAGTGGTGCGGCTAGGGCGCTGGAGCCGCTCCGGCGTGCATGGGAAGTCATCGCGCACCCCCGCGACGCGCGCCGCGGCGCCGGTGCTGCGCCAGCGACGAGCCAGAATCGGCCTTGCGCCGGGCGTCCTCGAAGGATTTGCGGTCCAGCTTCGGCTTGCGCGCGACGGCGATCTGCTGGCCACGGGTCGATCGGACCGAACGGAACACGTGCTGGGTCATTTGACTGCCTTTGCTCGAGCGCGGGTGGGGGTGACGCGAGGCGCGGAATGCCGCCATCGCTCACCGCGGGTGATGAGGCTGACGAGCGACTGGGAGACGCCGTAACGCTCGGCGAGGTCGCTTTGGCGGACCCGGCCGGCAAGCCGCCGAATGTCGGAGACGTGTTGCTCGCTGAGTCGGGCCCATGGAGATCGACGGCCATGCAGGGCACGACCACGCCGGACCATGTCCTGCGCGTTGTCCTTGTGCGTGCCGGTGGACAGATGGCCCGGGTTGACGCAGAGCGGCATGTCACAGGAATGGCGGATCAGGAGGCCGTGCGCGGAGCCTTGTCCGTGAACCGCCTCATAGGCGGCGCGGTGCGCGTAGACCAAATAATTCTTGCCGTTCCGACGGCCGGCAACGAAGCAGCCGTAGCCAACGCCGACGCTCTTGCGTCCCGTCGTCGCCGCAGCAAGCCACAGCCAGCAGCCCGTGTTTGGCTCCGGCTGAATGAGATGGTCGAACCGCTCGAAGAAGTCGGGGGTGCCCGTGAGCTTGGTCATGGGCGCGCCTCCCGCAAACGAGAGGGCGCTGCAGGCCGCAGGGCGCGATTGACGCAGGTCTGCGATATCGCCTCAATCGAGTTTACGATTGAAACGCTATTGAAACCGGGGCGAGCGCCCCATTCGGCGTTCGCGCGCTTCAAGAAAGATGAGGGATTGTAAGACCTTGCTGGTGGGCGGCGAGAGATTCGAACTCCCGACCCTCTCGGTGTAAACGAGATGCTCTAACCAGCTGAGCTAGCCGCCCAAGGCAAATGCCCTGGCGCCTGTTTAGCGCCAGTGCTCCGGTCCGGCAAGTCGTCTCAGGCGATCAGCGGTCCATTCCCTTCGCGATCTCGATACCCTCATTCAGCAGCGCCATGCGCAGCAGATTGTAGGTTGTCTCCGACCGGCACGCATTCGCCAGCTTGAGCGCATGGAGCATGGTGACGATCAGATCGTCGCCGTCTTTTCCGCCCTGGATCACTTTCAGATGACACTGTTTCATTGGGATCAGGCAATCTGGCGCGAGGCTGTGGCTGCGCCGAACACGGTGTTGTGGATCGCCACCTTGTCCCGCACGCGGGCGTGGCATTGCTCGTTGACGTGAAACAGCACGGCGATGGTCGACTCGCCGTCGATCATGGTGGGCAGGCCGAGCGGTTCGATCTCGAAACCGAAGCTCTGCAGGATCGGGATGCGCAGGGGATTGATCACCGACGTAAAGCCCGAGAGGCCCTCCATCGTTCCGTATTCCTGGATCGCGGTGAGCAGCTCGAAATAGTGCCGGCTGCGACGCTGCGACTTGCGCATGGCGAAGCGGGTGAGTTCGAGCACGTCGCGGCGCCGGATCACGGCGCCTTCGACAAGATGAGGAAATTGCTCGCTCAGCATATGCGGCAATACCGTGGGATAAAGGCGATAGCCGCCGGCCACGATGCCGGTCTCGTCCGCTGCGACAAGATAGACCGCCGCGTCGTCGTCATACTGGTCGCGCTCGTGGGTGCCGTCGACGTCGAATTCGGTCCAGCCGCGTTCGCCGACGAAGACTTCGTGGCGAAGCCTGAACTGCTTGTCGAGGAGATCGCCGTAGTGTTTGGCGTTACCGCTATCGATGATCTCGATCATGAGAAGTGCTCCGCGCTGCTCTGCGCGGAGGAGTCTCATGGGCGGTCTGGTCGCGAAATTCCGTGGACTGGGGATTGACAAATCAGAAAGCGATCAATCCTCGCTTGATCGCTTCGGCCACGGCCTGCGCGCGGGTATGCGCGTTGAGCTTGTTCATCGCCGCCGTCACCGTCTTGTTCACGGTGTCCTCGGAGATGCTGAGGATTACGCTCGTATCCCACGCCGTCTTGCCGGCGGCGACCCAACTCATCACTTCGCGTTCCCTTGCACTGAGCAGAACGGGCTTGGTCTGCTCGCGCGAACGCAGGATGGCAAAGCGATTGAACGCATACATGGTGACGAGCTCGATGGCCGAATTCGCTTCCGGCGTATGCTCGACGTCGTGGCCTGCCAGCGACAGTCCGGCCTGATAGCCGTTCATGCCATGCACCGGAGCGCAAAGGCCGAAACGCAGATCGTAGTCGACGGCGGCGATATCCATGATGTGCCGCGATGCCGCGCTCATCTTGTCGAGCGGGAGGTCAGACCAGGCAAACATCTCCGCCTGTCCGCGCATGCGTGGGGCGACGGGATCGTGCGCATAGAAATTGGAGTTGCGATATTGCTCGGCCCAGCTCTTCGGCCAGGCCTGCCACAGCACGCGCTCTTCGAACGGCTGATGGCTTCCTGCCGAGGTCAGGAAACAGACATGGCCATAGCCGAACGACGCTGCGGTGCCGGTAATGATCTCTCCGATGACGGCGGGGGATTGCGCGGCGCCGATTCGTTCGATCGCCGAGAGGGCGTCCTGAAAGTACTTGCCCCTGAACGAGCCCATGGGCGCTCCTGTATCCGATCTGTATGAATTTCCGAATTACAGACACGCTCGGCCATTCCAGCGCCGATGCGCTTCGCGGGCCGCTTCGAACAGGATAGCGATGCGCGAGTCAGACGCAATCGGTCGGAAGGCTAATGCGGGGTTGTACGACGAATTTGATCGGCCGCTTCGAGCAGGATGAGCAGATATATACATCCTGTGACCGCTCACGCGGTTACGGGTTACCAGAGTAATCCGGGCCTACGCTGCCCGCTCTTCCCAGATCATCGCCAGATGCACGATGGTTTCCGCCGCCTTCTCCATATCCTGCACGCTGACCCATTCGGTGCGGCCGTGGAAGGCGTGCTCGCCGGCGAAAATATTGGGGCAGGGCAGGCCCATGAAAGACAGGCGCGAGCCATCGGTGCCGCCGCGAATGCTGCCGCGGACCGGCATCAGTCCAGTGCGGCGGATCGCCTCGATGGCGTAATCGACGCCATGCGGGTGCTGGTCGATCACCTGCTTCATGTTGCGATATTGCTCGGTGATGACGATCGACGCAGTGGAATGCGGATACGAGGCCAGCACGTCATCGACGATGGATTGCAGCAGGGCTTCCTTCTGTTTCAGCCCGTCTTCGGTGAAGTCGCGGACGATCAGGCTGAGCCGCGCCTGCTCCAGCGAACCGGAGATGCCGGTGGGATGCAGGAAGCCCTGTTTGCCCTCGGTGGTCTCGGGCGAACACGTGTCCTTCGGCAGCCGCTCGACGATCCCGGCGGCAATCTTGATGGCGTGCTCCATCTTGCCCTTGGCGAAGCCGGGATGGGCGGCGACGCCGGTGATGTCGATCACTGCGGCATCGGCGGAGAAAGTCTCATCCTCGATATGACCCGCGGTCTCGCCATCCATCGTGTAGGCGAAATCGGCAGCGAGTTTTTTCAGGTCGACCTTGTCGACGCCGCGGCCGATTTCCTCGTCCGGCGTGAAAAGAATCTTGATGGCGCCGTGTTTGATCTGTGGATTGGCGATCAGGAAGCGCGCGGCATCCATGATCTCGGCAAGGCCGGCCTTGTTGTCGGCGCCGAGCAACGTCGTGCCGTCGGTGGTGACGATGTCGTGGCCGATCTGGTCCTTGAGCGCCGGATTGTCCTTGATGCGAATGACCTGCGTCGTGTCGGCCGGCAGCACGATGTCGCCGCCCTGGTAGTTGCGGACGATCTGCGGCTTCACATCGGCGCCGCTGCAGTCCGGCGACGTATCCATATGCGAGCAGAAGCAGATCACCGGCACGAGCTTGTCCGATGTCGCCGGGATCGTCGCATAGACATAGCCGTGCTCGTCGAGATGCGCATCGGCAAGGCCGAGCTCCTGCAGCTCGCGCGCGAGCAGCGCGCCGAGGTCTTTCTGCTTGGCCGTGGAGGGGCAGGTGGAGGATGCGGGATCGGACTGGGTGTCGATCACGACATAGCGCAGGAAGCGCTCGAGGACATCGTGGGTGAAGGAAATGGCCGACGTCGCTGTCATGGGATCGCTCGCCTGAGATGAACACCCGGAAGTCTGCGGCGCTCCGGGCCGTGGCCCGAAGCGCGATCGTGTCAGGAGCGATCCTCAGACCGCGTCCTTCAGCTCCTTGGCCGGGCGGAAGGCAACCTTCTTGCTGGCCTTGATCTGGATCTCTTCGCCGGTGGCCGGGTTGCGGCCGGTGCGGGCGGCGCGGGTGCGGACCTGCAGGATGCCGAGGCCGACGATGCGGATGCGCTCGCCGTTCTTCAGGTGCTCGGTCATCTTGCCGACCATGTCGGTGAGAATCTCTTCGGCCTTCTTCTTCGACAGCTCGTGATTCTCGGCCAGCGCAGCCGCCAGATGCTTGAGGGTGATGGTCGCGGGCGCAGGTGCCTTCGCGGGGGTGTCAGCGGTATCTGCCATGAGAACTGGCCTTTCCTTTAATAACCGTCACAAAAACCTGGGACGCCGCAGGGCTTAGACGATTCTACACGAAGCCGACTACGCTGAATCGCCCGTAAAATATGGGGTTATTTGCATGTCTCGCCTTGAAACGGCCGAACCGCAGGCGGGTGGGGATGACTGTGAAAAAGGTCACACCAACCTTCTTGACTTCGTCATGACGTCCCTTTATGTCCAGCCTCACTGCGGGACACAGTCCACGTCCACGCGGGAGTAGCTCAGTTGGTTAGAGCGCCGCCCTGTCACGGCGGAGGCCGCGGGTTCGAGTCCCGTCTCTCGCGCCATTCCAATCGGAATGGTGATGGTCAGCAGAAATCCTCACATCGATATCTATTCCAGCAATATCAGTTCCCACGCTCGCGCTTTACGCGACGGCGTGTCTGCATTCCGTCGCTTGAACGGCCGCTGGTCTCAGAACGAATCCGCGAGCGCGATCTCGTCGCGTAGCGCCTGAATGCGTCGCGCCGCCTCGGCGCGGGTCAGGTCGGCCTCGAATTGCCTGGGCTGATAGGCCTCGATCGCCAGCGACTTCAGCGTCAGCGCCTGGCTGCGCGTCATCGGCCCGGACAGCCGGTCGAGCAGGGCGTCGGTATCGTAGGGAATCGGTGCCGCCATTGCGGGGGCGGTGGACAGCAGAGCAGGGGTCATCGAGGCCTCCGGACAGATTCGGGTAAAGAAGGTCTTGCCACCAAGTTCTTGTTTTGTTCTATATAGGGTATGACCGAACTTGCCAAGATAAATTTCCGAATCGTCCGGCTGCGCACACGGATCCGCGGCATGCAGTCCGACATTCGGGGGCTTACCAATGCCGGGCTCGACTGCGGCAATGCCTGCGAACGGCTCCGGCGGACACAGCGCGAATTGCTGGAATTGATCGCGCAGCGGGACGCCTGCGCATAGGCGCCCTGGGCAGGGCCATTTTCGGAAGTGCTGGCTCGACAAGGCCGCGCGGCATTCGGTGTCCGGCTGCGGCGGCCCGAGCTCGCCGGCCTTATGGCGCCATCCTGCGAGCAAGCTGCGCCGACCAGGTCGGCGCAGCCCGTCGGACCGTTCCTACATCTTCTTCGAGTCGCCGGCCGTCATCGGCATCATAGGCATCATCATGCCGGCATCTGCCTTGGGCTTCATCATGCCCATCTTCTGCGCGTTCATGAGATGCATGTTGCAGCCGCGCATATCGCCGTTGGACATCGCGGTATTGGCCATCCCGATCTCGCGATTCATCATCATCTTCTGCTGGCCGTCGGCCATCGCCGAGGTCTTGTCGTTCATTTTCATCATGTTATCGCCGCTGCAGCCCATCATCATCGGTTTCGCCGATGCGGGGGTGATGGCGAGGACCGAAAGCGCTGCTGCCGTGATCAAGAATTTCGTCATGGGAACCTCTTGTCATTGGATGGGCCAGCACAGCGCTGGCTGACAGGATACGAATTTGCTGAATTTTGGTTCGCCATCAGAATGATTTTTTCGACGGTGCATTGCAGCAACACCGGTGCGGCCTGACCGGGATATCGGGCCAGGGAGGCTGCGGTGCAGCCACACGTTGCCTGATGAACAAGAGCGGTGTTCGCGCATTCGTCCCGTGCCGACATCTTCCGCCGCAGCGCCCGAAAACTTCAACCTTCGGGAAACCGTGCCGCGAGGTTTGCGTGGGTACGGGGAGTGGTGTGATCGGACATTGCTGGCATTGCCCAGCTTCAAGGCGTATCGCGCATGGCAGGGCCGAAAACTGTCAACATCGCTCGTCTTGCATGGCTTGTTGCGCTGCGCTAAGGCTCAGAACCATTCCAATGTTCGAATCTGTGGCAGTTTCCGCGTCACGGGGTTAGGGATCGCCGATGAACGGCATCTTGCAGAATTATCTTCCTCTTGTGGTCTTTATCGGCATCGCTTCCGTTATCGGTTTGTCGTTGTTGATCGCGCCATTCCTTGTCGCTTATCAGAGCCCGGATCCGGAAAAGCTGTCCGCATATGAATGCGGATTCAACGCTTTTGACGATGCCCGCATGAAGTTCGATGTGCGCTTCTATCTGGTGGCGATTCTCTTCATCATTTTCGACCTCGAAGTCGCGTTCCTGTTTCCGTGGGCAGTGGCCTTCGGCAAGGTCGGCATCGCAGGTTTCTGGTCGATGATCGTGTTTCTCGGCGTGCTTACCGTCGGCTTCGCCTATGAATGGAAGAAAGGCGCGCTCGAATGGGATTGAGCCCCGCAACCGCACCCGCGATCGCTCAGGCGCCGCGTGGCATCCTCGATCCGTCCACCGGCAAGCCGGTCGGTGCGAACGATCCGTATTTCCTCGAAGTCAATGCCGAGCTGTCGGACAAGGGCTTCTTCGTCGCTGCGGCTGACGATCTGATTACCTGGGCGCGCACCGGCTCGCTGATGTGGATGACCTTCGGTCTCGCCTGCTGCGCAGTCGAGATGATGCAGGTGTCGATGCCGCGTTACGACGTCGAGCGTTTCGGCTTCGCGCCGCGTGCCTCGCCGCGCCAGTCGGACGTGATGATCGTCGCCGGCACGCTGACCAACAAGATGGCGCCGGCGCTGCGCAAGGTCTACGATCAGATGCCGGAGCCTCGCTATGTGATCTCGATGGGATCATGCGCCAATGGCGGCGGCTATTACCACTATTCCTATTCAGTGGTGCGCGGCTGCGACCGCATCGTGCCGATCGACATCTACGTGCCGGGCTGCCCGCCTACCGCAGAAGCGCTGCTCTACGGCGTGCTGCTGCTGCAGAAGAAGATCCGGCGTATCGGCACCATCGAACGGTAAGCTTGCGAACGCTAAGACTGCGAACCTTTAAGGCTATGTCATGGACGATGTGAGGCTCGACACACTGGGTCAGACGATTGTCGGTGCCCTTCCGGGTGCTGCTCTCGCGCATTCGGTTGCGTACGGCCAACTGACGATCGTTGCGGAAGCGTCGAAGATCGTCGAGGTCATGCGCTTCCTGCGTGATGACCCCGGTTGCCGTTTCGTCAATTTCACCGATGCCACCGCGGTCGACTATCCCGGCCGCGAAAAGCGTTTTGACGTCGTCTATCACTTGATGTCGCCGTTTCTGAACACGCGCCTGCGCGTCAAGGCTGTCGCATCGGAAACGACCCAGGTGCCGTCGATCATCGACGTGTTTCCCGGCGCTGACTGGTTCGAGCGTGAGGCTTACGATCTTTACGGCGTGATCTTCGTCGGTCATCCCGACATGCGTCGCCTGCTGACGGATTATGGCTTCGACGGCCATCCGCTGCGCAAGGATTTCCCGCTCACCGGTTTCGTCGAGGTTCGCTACGACGATCAGGAAAAGCGCGTGATCTATGAGCCGGTCCGGCTCAACCAGGAATTCCGCAAGTTTGACTTCCTGTCGCCATGGGAAGGCGCCGATTATCCGACGCTGCCCGGCGACGAGAAGGCAGGGGTTAAGTGATGAACGACCAGCCCGGCGTCCGCAACTTCACGATCAATTTCGGACCGCAGCATCCGGCGGCGCACGGCGTGCTCCGTCTCGTACTGGAGCTCGACGGCGAAATCGTCGAGCGCGTCGATCCGCATATCGGCCTGCTTCATCGCGGCACCGAGAAGCTCATCGAGCAGAAGACCTATATGCAGGCGATCCCGTATTTCGATCGCCTCGATTACGTCGCGCCGATGAATCAGGAGCATGCCTTCTGTCTCGCCGCTGAAAAGCTGCTCGGCATCGCCGTGCCGCGCCGCGGCCAGCTGATCCGCGTGCTGTATTCCGAGATCGGCCGCATCCTGTCGCATCTGCTCAACGTCACCACGCAGGCGATGGACGTCGGCGCGCTCACCCCGCCGCTGTGGGGCTTCGAAGAGCGCGAGAAGCTGATGGTGTTCTATGAGCGCGCCTCGGGCTCGCGCATGCATGCCGCGTTCTTCCGCGTCGGCGGCGTGCATCAGGACCTGCCGCCCGCGCTGATCAACGACATCGACGCCTGGTGCGATGCCTTCCCGCAGGTGCTCGACGATCTCGAGACGCTGCTCACCAACAACCGCATCTTCAAGCAGCGCAATGTCGATATCGGCGTCGTGAAGCTGGAAGACGCCTGGAAGTGGGGCTTCTCCGGCGTGATGGTGCGCGGCTCCGGCGCGTCCTGGGATCTGCGCAAGGCGCAGCCCTACGAGTGCTATGCCGAAATGGAATTCGATATTCCGATCGGCAAGAATGGCGACTGCTACGATCGCTACTGTATCCGCGTCGAGGAGATGCGGCAGTCCACGAAGATCATGAAGCAGTGCATCGCCAAGATGCGCGCGCCGGACGGGCAGGGACCGGTGGTCGTCGAGGACAACAAGATTTCGCCGCCGCGCCGCAGCGAGATGAAGCGCTCGATGGAAGCGCTGATCCATCACTTCAAGCTCTATACCGAAGGCGTCCGCGTGCCTGAGGGCGAGGTCTATGCCGCCGTGGAAGCGCCGAAGGGCGAGTTCGGCGTGTATCTGGTCTCGGATGGCACCAACAAGCCTTACAAGTGCAAGATCCGCGCGCCGGGCTTCGCGCATCTGCAGGCGATGGACTTCCTGTGCCGTGGCCACCAGCTCGCTGACGTGTCCGCCATCCTCGGCTCCATCGACATCGTGTTCGGTGAGGTCGATCGGTGACGTTGATGCCGCCCATCCAGTTCGACCGCGCCTCTGGCGCGCTCCAGGAGGTGAACCTCTGGGAGCGTACGATGGCGTGCGTGCTGGCTGCGGGGGCAAAACTGTCGGCCTCGTTCTCGCATCGCGGCTACAATATGTGTGCCAACCTGATGCGCAGGACGGTGCTGCCGTCGCGCAATCTTGTGGTGAAGCTGAATGCGGATGCGCTGTTCGCGTTTCCGTTCGGCGACGGTTACTGGAGCAAGCTGCTGGATCGCGGCTTCTCCTACGAAGACGAACTCGAACTGCTGTTCAAGAACTCGGTCGATGTCGACTACACGCTGCTCGATTGCGGCGCCAATTTCGGCTACTGGTCGGTGCTTGTGTCGAGTGCGCCGTTCGGGTCGCACAAGGCGATCGCTATCGAGCCGTCGGGTGAGAACTTCCCCAAGCTCGCCAACAACGCACGGATCAATGGTGACCGTTTCGAGGTCATCAAATGTGCCATCGGCTCCGAGCGCGGCACCGCGCGTCTCTCCGGCACCAAGCACGAAGCCTTCAGCATCGCAGGCGACCAGAGCGCCGGCGAGGAAGTGCCGGTGATCGCGCTCGACAACCTGCTCGACGACGGCAAGCTGTCCATGAGCGGAAAGTATCTCATCAAGCTCGACGTCGAAGGCGTCGAGATCGAGGCCATCAAGGGCGGCACGCGTTTGCTGCAGGGCGACTCGGTCATCATGTGCGAAGAGCACGGCAATGATCCCGCTCATACGGTCTCGCGCTTTATTCTGGATCAGACACCGCTGTCGCTGATTGTGCATGATCCCTCTACCAACCGCTTCGAAACCGTGACCGAGTTGTCGATTCTCGATCGCATCAAGGTGTCCACTCACGTTGGCTACAATGTGTTCGGCACCTCCAGTGCGTTCTGGCTCGATCGCTTCAATAGCCTGAATGCGAGCGCGGCGCGCCGCGCTCCCTGAGAGATCACCATGTCTGTCCGCCGTCTGGCCCCGAAAGAACAGCAGCCCGCGTCCTTCGAGTTCACGCCCGAGAATCTGGCGTGGGCGAAGAAGCAGATCGAGAAATTCCCGCCGGGCCGTCAGGCCTCCGCGGTGATCTCGATCCTGTGGCGCGCGCAGGAACAGCATGCCGGCTGGGTGTCGGAAGCTGCGATCCGCTATGTCGCCGACATGCTGGAGATGCCCTATATCCGAGTGATGGAGGTCGCGACCTTCTACACGATGTTCCAGCTGCAGCCGGTCGGCAAGAAGGCACATATCCAGGTCTGCGGCACCACGCCCTGCATGCTGCGCGGCGCCGGTGACATCATCGACGTCTGCAAGCACCGCATCCATCACGATCCCTTCCATCTGTCGGAAGACGGCAACTTCTCGTGGGAAGAGGTCGAGTGCCTCGGCGCCTGCGTGAACGCGCCGATGGTGATGATCTGGTCCGACACCTACGAGGACCTCACCAAGGACAGCATGAACAAGCTGATCGACGGTTTTGCCTCGGGCAATCCGCCGAAGCCGGGTCCGCAGATCGAGCGCCAGCATGCCGCGCCGGAAGGCGGGCCGCGGGTGCTGAAGGATACGTCGGCGAACTACACGAAGCAGTTCGACCTTCCCGAGAAGGAGCCGAGCAAATGAAGCGGGCGCGCGCCAAAGCCATTGCATTGAAGTCGGGGGACGATGCCATGAACAAGTGGCTGTACATGTTGCTGCACACTGCAGCCGCGGCTGCGTTCATGTTCATCCTGCAGCGTTTCGTCCTGCAGTCCACGCTTGAATCGAGCTTGATCTGGGCGATGGCCTTCGGCCTTGGCGCCGCAGTGATCGCCTTCAAGCAAACCAATCGCTGACCGAGGAAGCCATGCTCGACGACAAGGATCGCATCTTCCGCAATCTGTACGGCCTCGAAGACTGGGGTCTCGATGGCGCACGCCGTCGCGGCGGCTGGGATGGTACCAAGACCATCATCGACAAGGGCCGCGACTGGATCATCAACGAGATGAAGGCGTCGGGCCTGCGTGGCCGCGGCGGCGCCGGCTTCCCCACCGGCATGAAGTGGTCCTTCATGCCGAAGGAGAGCAAGGACGGCCGTCCGAGCTATCTGGTCGTCAATGCCGACGAGTCCGAGCCGGGCACCTGTAAAGACCGCGAGATCATGCGCCATGACCCGCATACGCTGGTCGAGGGCTGCCTGATCGCGTCCTTCGCGATGGGCGCAAATGCCTGCTACATCTATGTGCGCGGCGAATTCATCCGCGAGCGCGAGCGCCTGCAGGCCGCCATCGATCAGGCCTATGACGCCAACCTGATCGGCAAGAACAACATCCATGGCTGGCCGTTCGACCTTTATGTCGCCCACGGCGCCGGCGCTTATATCTGCGGCGAAGAAACCGCGCTGCTCGAAAGCCTCGAAGGCAAGAAGGGCCAGCCGCGCCTGAAGCCGCCATTCCCGGCGAATGTCGGCCTCTATGGCTGCCCGACCACCGTGAACAATGTGGAGTCCATCGCGGTTGCGCCGGACATCCTGCGTCGTGGTGCCTCGTGGTTCGCCGGCATCGGCCGTCCGAACAATGTCGGCACCAAGCTTTACGGCATCTCCGGTCACGTCAACACGCCCTGCGTCGTCGAAGACGCCATGAGCATCCCGTTCCGGGAGCTGATCGAGAAGCACGGCGGCGGCATCCGCGGTGGCTGGGACAACCTGCTCGCGATCATTCCGGGCGGCGCCTCGTGCCCGATGATCCCGGCCGCGGATTGCGAAGAGCTCATCATGGATTTCGACGGCACCCGTGCCGTAAAATCGTCGTTCGGCACCGCCGGCGTCATCGTCATGGACAAGTCCACCGACGTCGTCGCCGCGATCGCCCGCATCAGCTACTTCTTCAAGCATGAGAGCTGCGGCCAGTGCACGCCGTGCCGCGAAGGCACCGGCTGGATGTGGCGCGTGCTCACCCGCATGGTCGAGGGCCGCGCCCACAAGCGCGAGATCGACATGCTGCTCGAGGTTACCAAGCAGGTTGAAGGCCACACCATCTGCGCACTCGGCGATGCCGCCGCGTGGCCGGTGCAGGGCCTGATCCGCGCCTTCCGCCCGGAGATCGAACGCCGCATCGAAGAGTTCAGCCGCAAGGCCTCGCTCGACGATCAGGGCATTCTCGATCCCGCGCATCTGGTCGCGGCGGAGTAAGGACAATGACGAAACTGATCGTTGACGGCAAAGAGATCGACGTCCCGGCGGATTACACGCTGCTGCAGGCGTGTGAAGCGGCCGGCGCCGAAATCCCGCGCTTCTGCTATCACGAGCGCCTGTCCATCGCCGGCAATTGCCGCATGTGTCTGGTGGAAGTGAAGGGTGGCCCGAAGCCGGTCGCCAGCTGCGCCTGGGGCGTGCGCGACTGCCGTCCGGGCCCGAATGGCGAGCCGCCGGAAATCTCCACCCGTTCGCCGATGGTCAAGAAGGCCCGCGAAGGCGTGATGGAGTTCCTGCTCATCAACCACCCGCTGGATTGCCCGATCTGCGACCAGGGCGGCGAGTGCGACCTGCAGGACCAGGCGATGGGCTATGGTGTGGACACCAGCCGCTTCGCCGAGAACAAGCGCGCCGTCGAGGACAAGTATCTCGGCGCGCTCGTGAAGACCTCGATGACCCGCTGCATCCAGTGCACGCGCTGCGTCCGCTTCGCGGCGGAAGTCGCCGGTGCGCCGGAAATGGGCGCCATCGGCCGCGGCGAGGACATGGAGATCACTTCCTTCCTCGAAACCGCACTGACCTCGGAGCTGCAGGGCAATCTCGTCGACATCTGCCCGGTCGGTGCGCTGACCTCGAAGCCTTATGCATTCGCGGCGCGTCCGTGGGAGCTCGGCAAGACCCAGTCCATCGACGTGATGGATGCGGTCGGCTCGGCCATCCGCGTCGATACCCGTGGGCGCGAAGTGATGCGCATCCTGCCGCGCGTCAACGAGGCGGTGAACGAGGAGTGGATCTCGGACAAGACCCGTCACGTCGTCGACGGCCTGCGCACCCAGCGCCTCGATCGTCCGTTTGTCCGTGAAAACGGCAAGCTGCGTGCCGCGACCTGGGCTGAAGCCTTCGGCGCCATCGCCGCCAAGATTGCGGCTGCCGGCAACAAGGTCGGCGCCATCGCCGGTGATCTCGCTGCCGTCGAAGAGATGTTCGCCATCAAGGCGCTGCTCGCCTCCATGGGCTCGGCCAATGTTTCGACCGCGGCGAGCGCTGCATTCGATGCGAAGGCTGGCCGCGCTTCCTACATCTTCAACCCGACCATTGCCGGCATCGAGCAGGCGGATGCGCTGCTGATCGTGGGCGCCAACCCACGCAAGGAAGCGGCCGTTCTCAACGCCCGCATCCGCAAGGCCTGGCGCGGCGGCAAGCTGAAGATCGGCGTGATCGGCGAGAAGGCCGATCTGACCTATCGCTACGAACATCTCGGCGCCGGCACCGATACTTTGGCCGACGTTGCCGCCGGCAAGCACTCCTTCGCCGACGTGCTCAAGAACGCGCAGAACCCGATCGTGCTGGTTGGCGCAGGCGCGACCTCGCGTGCGGACGGCGCTGCCGTGCTGGCGCAGGCTGCCAAGCTCGCCTCGGATATCGGCGCGATCAAGGATGGCTGGAACGGCTTTGCCGTGCTGCACTCGGCCGCCTCGACGGTCGGTGCGCTCGACATCGGTTTCGCCGGCGGGCAGGGCGCTGCTGGCGCCGAAGTCGTGTTCTCGCTCGGCGCCGATGATGTCGAAATCGCCCCGGGCGCCTTCGTCGTCTATATCGGCACCCACGGCGACCGCGGCGCGCATCGCGCCGACGTGATCCTGCCGGGCTCGGCCTATACAGAGAAGTCCGGTCTGTTCGTGAACACCGAAGGCCGCGTGCAGATGGCGGAGCGTGCCGGCTTCCCGCCAGGCGACGCCCGCGAGGACTGGGCGATCATCCGCGCGCTGTCCGACGTGCTCGGCAAGAAGCTGCCCTTCGACTCGCTGGCGCAGCTGCGTCAGGCGATCTTCAAGCAGGTGCCGCATCTCATGCGCCTCGATCAGATCGAGGCCGGCGATGCCGCTGGAATCAAGACCCTCGCGGGGAAGGGCGGCGCCGTCGACAAGGCGCCGTTCAAGACCCCCGTCGAGGATTTCTACCTCACCAACCCGATCGCGCGTGCGTCAGCCGTCATGGCGGAATGTTCTCGCCTGGCTTCCGGCCAGTTGCTGACGGCGGCGGAGTAAGACGATGGCTGAACTCTGGACTAGCACTCTCTGGCCGCTGATCATCATGATCGCACAGAGCCTTCTCGTGCTCGTATTGCTGCTGGTGGCAATCGCCTACATCCTGCTGGCCGATCGCAAGATCTGGGCGGCGGTGCAGATCCGCCGCGGCCCCAACGTGGTCGGCCCGTTCGGCCTGCTGCAGTCATTCGCGGACCTCTTGAAGTTCGTGCTGAAGGAGCCGGTGGTTCCGTCGGGCTCGAACAAGGGCGTGTTCCTGCTGGCGCCGCTGGTGTCGTGTATCCTGGCGCTCGCCGCCTGGGCCGTCATCCCGTTCAATCCTGGCTGGGTGATCGCCGATCTCAATGTCGGCGTGCTCTACATCTTCGCGATCTCGTCGCTGTCGATCTACGGCATCATCATGGCCGGCTGGGCGTCGAACTCGAAATATCCGTTCCTGTCGGCACTGCGCGCCGCGGCGCAGATGGTGTCCTACGAAGTCTCGATCGGCTTCGTCATCATCACCGTTCTGCTCTGCGTCGGTTCGCTCAACCTGTCGGCCATCGTGATGGCGCAGGATAGCAAGTGGGGCATTCTCGGCTGGTACTTCATCCCGCTGTTTCCGATGTTCGTGGTGTTCTACGTCTCGGCGCTGGCTGAAACCAACCGTCCGCCGTTCGATCTCGTGGAAGCGGAATCCGAACTGGTCGCGGGCTTCATGACGGAATACGGCTCGACCCCGTATCTGTTGTTCATGCTCGGCGAATACGTGGCGATCGTCTCCATGTGCGCGCTGGCGACCATCATGTTCCTCGGTGGCTGGCTGTCGCCGATCCCGTTCGCGCCGTTCACCTGGGTGCCGGGCATCATCTGGTTCGCCATCAAGGTGATGTTCATGTTCTTCCTGTTCGCGATGGCGAAGGCGATCGTGCCGCGCTACCGCTACGACCAGCTGATGCGTCTCGGCTGGAAGGTGTTTCTGCCGATGTCGCTGGCCTACGTGATTATCGTCGCCGGCGTGCTGCAATTCGGGGGCCTGGCTCCGAAATGAGGTCACTATGAATATCAGGGCAACCGCTCATTCGCTGCTGCTGGCGGAGTTCGCGCAAGCGTTCGTCCTCGCCATGCGCTATTTCTTCAAGCCGAAGCCGACCTTGAACTATCCGTTCGAGAAGGGGCCGATTTCGCCGCGCTTCCGTGGTGAGCATGCGCTGCGCCGTTATCCCAACGGCGAAGAGCGCTGCATTGCGTGCAAGCTGTGCGAAGCCGTGTGTCCGGCGCAGGCCATCACCATCGAGGCCGGTCCGCGCCGCAACGACGGCACCCGCCGCACCGTGCGCTACGACATCGATATGGTGAAGTGCATCTATTGCGGACTGTGCCAGGAAGCCTGTCCGGTCGATGCGATCGTCGAGGGGCCGAATTTCGAATTCGCCACCGAGACGCGCGAGGAGCTTTTCTATGACAAGGCCAAGCTGCTCGCCAATGGCGACCGCTGGGAACGCGAGATCGCGAAATCCATCGCGCTCGACGCGCCGTATCGGTAAGGGGCAATCATGATTTTCCCCGCGCTGTTCTTCTATCTGTTCGCCGGCGTTTGCGTCGCCTGTGCGGTCATGGTGATCGCGTCGCGCAATCCGGTTCACTCCGTGCTGTTCCTGATCCTCGCTTTCGTGAACGCATCGGGCCTGTTCATCCTGATGGGTGCCGAATTCCTGGCGATGCTGCTGATCGTCGTCTATGTCGGCGCGGTCGCGGTGCTGTTCCTGTTCGTGATCATGATGCTCGACGTCGACTTCGCGCAGCTGCGCGAAGGCTTCATCCAGTATCTGCCGGTCGGCCTTCTGGTCGGCGCCATCTTCCTGGCGGAGCTTCTGCTCGTCGCCGGCGGCTGGGTGATGAACCCGAATGCCGGCAAGGCGATCACGTCGGCGATCCCCGGCAATGTGACGAATACTGAGGCGCTCGGCCTCGTGCTCTACACGACCTACATCCACTACTTCCAGCTCGCAGGTCTCGTGCTGCTGGTGGCCATGATCGGCGCCATTGTGCTGACGCTGCGCCATCGCGGTTACGTCAAGCGTCAGGACATCAATGTCCAGAACGCGCGGACCAAGACCATGGCCATGGACGTACGCAAGGTGGCGGTCGGGCAGGGCCTGCAGGACTCCGATTCAGGGAGCTGGATCAAATGACGATCGGTCTCGGACACTATCTCGCCGTCGCGGCGATCCTGTTCACGCTGGGTATTCTCGGCATCTTCCTGAACCGGAAGAACATCATCGTCATCCTGATGTCGATCGAGCTCATCCTGCTCTCGGTCAACATCAACATGGTGGCGTTCTCGACCTTCCTCGGCGACATCGTCGGTCAGGTCTTCGCGCTGCTGGTGCTCACCGTGGCCGCTGCCGAAGCGGCGATCGGTCTCGCCGTGCTCGTCGTGTATTTCCGCAACCGCGGCTCGATCGCGGTTGAAGACGTCAATCTGATGAAGGGCTGAGCCACTCATGATCCAGGCTCTCGTATTCCTGCCGCTGATCGGTGCGCTGATCGCCGGCGCCATCGCCCTCGCGGGTGCGCATGGTCGCAACCCGAGCGGCGACGACATGGACCACGCGCATGGCCACGGCGACCATGGTCATGGCGACCACGGTCATGCCGATGCCCATGCGTCGCATGCGCATGACGATCATGGTCACGATGATCACGGTCATGACGATCACCATCACGTGGCCGAGCCGGCCGCGGTGGGTTCGCGCGCGGCCGAGCTGATAACCGCCGGTCTGCTGGTGGTGTCTGCGGCGCTGTCCTGGATCACCTTCGCCGATGTCGCCTTCAACCATCACGACCTGCGCGTGGTGCTGCTGAGCTGGATCAACACCGGCGACCTGCAGCTGTCCTGGACGCTGCGCGTCGATACGCTGACCGCCGTGATGCTCGTCGTCGTCACCACGGTGTCGTCGCTCGTGCACATCTATTCGCTCGGCTACATGGAAGACGATCCGAACCGGCCGCGCTTCATGGCCTATCTGTCGCTCTTCACCTTCATGATGCTGATGCTGGTGACCGCCGACAACCTGCTGCAGCTGTTCTTCGGCTGGGAAGGCGTCGGTCTGGCCTCGTACCTGCTGATTGGTTTCTGGTTCAAGAAGCCCTCGGCCAATGCCGCGTCGATCAAGGCGTTCGTCGTCAACCGCGTCGGCGACTTCGGCTTCCTGCTCGGCATCTTCGCGATCTTCATGCTGCTCGGCACCACCGATTTCGACGCCATCTTCGCGGCGGCGCCGGGTATCGCCGGCAAGGCGACCATCAACTTCTTCGGCTGGCATGCCGATGCGCTGACGCTCGCCTGTCTGTTGCTGTTCGTCGGCGCCATGGGCAAGTCGGCGCAGTTCCTGCTGCACACCTGGCTGCCGGACGCGATGGAAGGCCCGACCCCGGTGTCGGCGCTGATCCACGCCGCCACCATGGTCACCGCGGGCGTCTTCATGGTCGCCCGCATGTCGCCGCTGTTCGAACTCGCCCCGAATGCCCAGGCCGTCGTCATGCTGGTCGGCGCGACCACAGCGTTCTTCGCGGCGACTGTCGGCCTCGTACAGAACGACATCAAGCGCATCGTCGCTTACTCGACCTGTTCGCAGCTCGGCTACATGTTCGTGGCGCTGGGAGCAGGGGCCTATTCGGTCGCCATGTTCCATCTGTTCACGCACGCGTTCTTCAAGGCGCTGCTGTTCCTGGGCTCGGGCTCGGTGATCTATGCGATGCATCACGAGCAGGACATCCGGAAGATGGGTGGCCTGTGGAACAAGATCCCGTTCACCTATGCGATGATGACCATCGGTACGCTGGCGCTGACCGGCTTCCCGTTCACGGCGGGTTACTTCTCGAAGGACGCGATCATCGAATCCGCTTACGCCTCGCACAATCCGTTCGCCTTCTACGGCTTCCTGATGACGGTGATCGCGGCGCTGCTGACCTCGTTCTATTCGTGGCGTCTGGTGTTCAAGACCTTCCACGGCAAGCCGCACGACCAGAAGCATTACGACGCCGCGCATGAAGCACCGATGTGGATGCTGTTCCCGCTGGCCGTTCTCGGCATCGGGTCGTTCGCCGCCGGCTTCCCGTTCAAGGAAGCTTTCGCCGGACACCATGTGGCCGAGTTCTTCCGCGAGTCGCTGAAGATGAACCCGCACATCCTCGAAGAGATGCATCACCTGCCGACCTGGGTGCCGTATCTGCCGACAGTGATGATGGTGCTCGGCTTCCTGATCTCCTACCTGTTCTACATCCGCAAGCCGTACCTGCCGGTCGAGCTGGCGAACCAGCACCCGCTGCTCTACAAGTTCCTGCTCAACAAGTGGTACTTCGACGAGCTCTACGAGATCATCTTCGTCCGCCCGGCCAAGTGGATCGGCCGCTTCCTGTGGAAGAAGGGCGACGGCATGCTCATCGACGGCTTCGGGCCTGACGGCGTCTCGGCGCGCGTGCTCGATGTCACCCGCGGCGTCGTCAAGGTGCAGACGGGTTATCTCTATCACTACGCCTTCGCGATGCTGATTGGCGTGGCCGGGCTCATCACCTGGTTCATCTTCGGCCTGGGGGGCCAGTAATGTCCGGCTCTGTCATGACCTGGCCGATCCTGTCGGTCACCACCTTCCTGCCGGTCGTCGGCGCCGTGCTCGTCTATCTGATGGCGCGCGGCCGCGACGAAGCGGCGGACCGCAACGCCAAGTGGATCGCGCTCTGGACCACGATCGTCACCTTCGCGGTGTCGTTGATCATGGTGGCGCGCTACGATGGCGCCAATGCCGGCTTCCAGTTCGTCGAGAAGGCGCCCTGGCTGGCCGCGACCATCAACTACCATATGGGCGTTGACGGCATCTCGTTCCCCTTCGTGATCCTGACCACGGCGCTGATGCCGTTCTGCATCCTGTGCAGCTGGAAGTCGGTATCGAAGCGCGTGCCCGAATACATGATGGCGTTCCTGTTCCTGGAAACGCTGATGATCGGCACCTTCTCGGCGCTCGATCTCGTGCTGTTCTACCTGTTCTTCGAAGGCGGCCTGATCCCGATGTTCCTGATCATCGGCATCTGGGGCGGTCCGCGCCGCGTCTATGCGTCCTTCAAGTTCTTTCTCTACACGTTCCTCGGCTCGGTGCTGATGCTGCTCGCCATCATGGCGCTGTACTGGCACGCAGGGACCACCGATATCCCGACGCTGATGAACTCGTCGGTGCCGCGTAACCTGCAGATGTGGGCATGGCTGGCTTTCTTCGCGTCCTTTGCCGTGAAGATGCCGATGTGGCCGGTGCACACCTGGCTGCCCGATGCGCACGTCGAAGCGCCGACGGCGGGTTCGGTCGTGCTGGCCGCGATCATGCTGAAGATGGGCGGCTACGGCTTCCTGCGCTTCTCGCTGCCGATGTTCCCCGATGCGTCGCTCTATTTCGCGCCGCTGGTGTGGACGCTCTCGGCCGTTGCGATCGTCTACACCTCGCTCGTCGCGCTGATGCAGGAAGACATCAAGAAGCTGATCGCTTACTCGTCCGTCGCGCACATGGGCTATGTCACCATGGGCATCTTCGCCGGCACCACGCAGGGCGTCTCCGGCGCGGTGTTCCAGATGATCTCGCACGGTATCGTGTCGGGCGCGCTGTTCCTCTGCGTCGGTGTCGTCTATGACCGCCTGCATACCCGCGAGATCGCTGCCTATGGCGGCCTGGTCAACCGGATGCCGATCTACGCGATGCTGTTCATGGTGTTCACCATGGCCAATGTCGGTCTGCCCGGCACCTCCGGCTTCGTCGGTGAATTCCTGACGCTGCTCGGCACCTTCAAGGTCTCGATCCCGACCGCGACGGTCGCCTGCGCCGGCGTCATTCTCTCGGCGGCCTATGCGCTGTGGCTCTACCGCAAGGTGGTGTTCGGCGATCTGGTCAAGCCGTCGCTGGCGGGCATGAAGGACATGACCTTCCGCGAGGGCCTGCTGCTGGTGCCGCTCGCCGTTCTCACCATTCTGTTCGGTGTCTATCCAAAGCCGGTGCTCGATATGTCGGCGGCTTCGGTCGATCTCGTCGTCAAGAATTATGCTGCTGCAACCTCTGCCGTGAAGGCAGCGGCGCTGCTGCACTGACCGCAGCGGACCAGGATCTCGCTATGACAATTACCACCGCTGGATATTCACTGTTGCCCGTGCTGCCGGAGCTGATCCTGGCAGTAGGCGCCATGGTCCTGCTGATGATCGGCGCCTTCAACGGGCCAAAGACGACGGGGCTCATCTCGGCCCTGTCGATCTGCCTGCTGATCGTCGTCGGCGTCGCCGAGATCATGTTGCCTGCCGGCAAGCTGGTCACCTTCGGTGGCAGCTTCATCGTCGATGATTTCGCCCGTTTCCTGAAGATTCTCGCGCTGATCGGTTCGGGCGTCACGCTGATCATGTCGCGTGAATTCCTCGAGCATGACACCCGCCGCATCTTCGAATTCCCGATCCTGGTGCTGCTCTCGACCATCGGCATGATGGTGCTGATTTCGGCCGGCGATCTGATCACGCTCTATCTCGGCCTCGAACTGATGAGCCTCGCTCTCTATGTCGTCGCCGCATCGAACCGCGACAGCGCCAAGTCGACCGAAGCGGGCCTGAAGTATTTCGTGCTCGGCGCGCTGTCGTCGGGCATGCTGCTCTACGGCGCCTCGATGGTCTATGGCTTCACCGGCACCGTGAATTTCGCCGGTATCGCCGCCGAGGCCAAGACCGGCAATATCGGTCTGATCTTCGGTCTGGTCTTCGTGCTTGCCGGCCTCTGCTTCAAGGTCTCGGCCGTGCCGTTCCACATGTGGACGCCGGACGTCTATGAAGGCGCGCCGACCCCGGTCACTGCCTTCTTTGCGTCGGCACCCAAGGTGGCTGCGCTCGCCGTGTTCACCCGTGTTGCGCTCACCGCGTTCCCGGGCATCACCGTGCAGTGGCAGCAGATCGTGGTGTTCGTGTCGCTGGCGTCCATGGTGCTCGGCTCCTTTGCCGCCATCGGCCAGACCAACATCAAGCGCCTGATGGCCTATTCGTCCATCGGCCATATGGGCTTCGCGCTGGTCGGCCTTGCCGCCGGCACCACCGAAGGCGCGCAGGGCGTGCTGGTCTATATCGCCATCTATGTGGCGATGACCCTCGGCTCCTTCGCCATTATCCTGACCATGAAGCGCAACGGTCAACCGGTCGAGACCATCAAGGATTTCGCCGGTCTGTCGCGCACCAATCCGGTGGTGGCGTTCCTGTTCGCGATGTTCCTGTTCTCGCTGGCCGGTGTGCCGCCGCTGGCGGGCTTCTTCGGCAAGTTCTACGTCTTCATGGCGGCCGTGAAGTCGGGCCTGTTCGTGCTCGCCGTCGTCGGCGTGCTCGCGTCGGTGGTGGGCGCGTTCTATTATCTGTCCATCGTCAAGACGATGTATTTCGATGAGCCCGCCGGCGAACTCGATCCGATGCGCGTCGAGCTGCGTACCGTGCTCGCGGTGACCGGCGTGTTCAACATCCTGTTCTTCGTCTATCCGGCTCCGCTGGTCAGCGCCGCACAGCTGGCTGCGAAGTCGCTGTTCTAGTGGCCTTCGCGCTCGGGCCACGAGCACAGGCGGCGGGCACCAGGCTCGCCGTCTTCGACAGCACCGGTTCCACTAACGACGATGCAAAAGATCGTGCCCGCGCCGGTGAGCGCGGGCCGATGTGGTTTGTGACCACCGAACAGACCGCGGGACGGGGCAGGCGGCAACGTCCATGGATCGCCCCACGCGGCAATCTCGCCAATAGCGTTCTCGAAGTGGTCGATGTCGCGCCGGCGCAGGCTGCGACACTCGGCTTTGCGGCGGGACTTGCGGTCGAGGCGGCGCTGCAACGCGTCAGCATGGAAGCGCGGCTCCGTTTCCCTGGATCGGACGCCATGAACTTTCGGCTCAAGTGGCCAAATGACGTCCTTGCGGGAAAGAGCAAGATCTGCGGGATCGGGCTGGAAGCAGAGCCGGTGCCGGCAGGCGGTCTCGCCGTCGTGGTCGGGATCGGCATCAATGTCGTGGCATCTCCCAAGGACACGCCATATCCGGCCACCTCGCTGAGGGAACTCGGCATCGATGTCGACGCTGAGGGCCTGTTCACGGCGCTGTCGGATAGCTGGGCAGACTACCGCGCCCTCTGGGACAATGGCCGCGGTTTCGGCGCTATCCGGACCGCCTGGCTGGAGCGCGCCGCCGGGCTCGGCGAGCCCGTTTCGGTGCAGACAGGAAACTCCACCATTTCAGGAATCTTCGATACGATTGACGACGCCGGTTGTCTGATCGTCGCGACTGCAGATGGCCGGCGCGTGCCGATCTCGGCGGGCGACGTTCACTTCGGCTCCGCGGCGTCGGCAAGGACAGCAACAGAATGACACGACCCGACGAACTCACATTTTCTCCGCTGGGCGGTGTCGGCCAGATCGGCATGAACCTGTCGATCTATGGTCTCGGCAACCGCCATCAGCGGAGCTGGCTGGCGATTGATCTCGGTGTCTATTTCGGCGACGAGGAGCATCTGCCGGGCATCGATCTCGTGATGCCGGACATCACGTTTCTGGAAAAGCAGAAGAAGAACCTCATGGGCCTCGTGCTGACGCACGCCCATGAAGACCACTTCGGTGCTATCATCGATCTGTGGCCGAAGCTGCAATGCCCGATCTATGCGACCAAGTTTTCCGCGTCGCTGTTCGAGGCGAAATGCGCCGCCGAGCGCGGCTCGCCGCAGATTCCGGTGACGGTCGTCGAATCCGGCGCCCGCATCAATATCGGCCCGTTCGACGTCGAGTTCATCCCGGTCGCGCATTCGATTCCGGAATCCCACGCCATCGCGCTGCATACGCCAGTCGGCACGGTGCTGCATACCGGAGACTGGAAGATCGATCCGACGCCGATCATCGGCAAGCCCACCGACGAGAAGCGCCTGCGCGAACTCGGCGATCAGGGCGTGCTCGCGATTGTCGGAGACTCGACCAATGCCGTGCGCGACGGCCGTTCGCCGTCCGAAATGGAAGTCGCCGCGACGCTGACCAAGCTCGTGATGGCCGCCAAGGGCCGCGTCGCCGTCACGACCTTCGCGTCGAACGTCGCCCGCGTCCGCGCCGTAGCCGAAGCGGCGCAGGCTTCCGGCCGCGAGGTCGTGCTGGTTGGCCGCGCCATGGAGCGGGTGGTGCAGGTGGCGCGCGAATGCGGCTATCTCGACGGCCTGCCGGCTTTCCGGAGCGCCGACTATTATGGCCATTTCCCGCCGGACAAGGTGCTGGCGCTGTGCACCGGCAGCCAGGGCGAGAGCCGTGCCGCGCTGGCGCGCATCGCCAATGACGACCACCCGCAGGTGACGCTCAACAAGGGCGACACCGTGATCTTCTCCTCGCGTACCATTCCCGGCAACGAGAAGGCCGTCGGCACCATCGTCAACGGTCTGGTGACGCAAGGCATCGAGGTCATCACCGACCGCGACGCGCTGGTGCATGTCTCCGGCCATCCGCGCCGCGACGAACTGCGCGACATGATCTCCTGGGTGCGCCCGGAGCTGCTGATCCCCGTGCATGGCGAAGCGCTGCATCTGTCCGAGCACGCCAAGCTCGCGCGTGCCTGCGGCGTGCCGAAGGTGATGATCGTCAAGACCGGCGATCTCGTGAAGCTTGGTCCGGGCGACTCCGCCGTGATCGACCAGTTGCCCTCCGGCCGCATTTTCAAGGACGGCATGATCCTGGAAAGCGAGAAGTCGCGGGCCGTGACGGAGCGCCGTCGCCTCGGCTTCGCCGGCTGCGCGATGGTCGCGCTGGCGATCAACAGCAAGGGGGATCTGCTCGATGATCCCGCCGTGGATCTGATCGGCATTCCCGAGAAGAACAGCGCTGGCCTGCTGCTCGACGACATCGTCTACGATGTCGTGGTCGATGTGGTGGAGAACCTGCCCAAGGCCCGCAAGCGCGATCCTGACGCCATGGCGGAATCGGTGCGACGCGCGGTCCGCTCCACGCTGGCGGACCAGTGGGGTAAGAAGACCATCTGCTATGTGCAGGTCCTGGTGGTCGAGCAATAAAAAACGCAAGAACAAAAACGGAGGAAACATCATGCTGGGCAGGCTCAATCACGTGGCGATCGCCGTTGCAGATGCGGCCAAGGCCGCAAAGATCTACGGCGCCGCCTTCGGTGCCGAGATCTCAGACCGCGTGCCGCTTCCCGAGCACGGCGTCTACACCGTGTTCGCGACGCTGCCGAATACCAAGATCGAATTCATCGAGCCGCTCGGCGATAACTCGCCGATCGCAAAATTCGTCGAGCGCAATCCCGATGGCGCCATCCATCATCTCTGCTACGAAGTGCCCGATATCATCGCGGCGCGCGACCAGTTGATCAGCGAGGGAGCCCGCGTGCTCGGCGATGGCGAGCCGAAGATCGGCGCCCATAACAAGCCGGTGCTGTTCCTGCATCCGAAGGATTTCTCCGGCGCGCTGGTCGAGATCGAACAGTCCTGAGGGCGCGATGGCCTATACGATCTCCACATCGCTCGCGATCTATTTCGTGATCTGGTGGGTCACGCTGTTTCTCACATTGCCCTTCGGCGTGCGCAGCCAGCAAGAAGCGGGCGAGGGTGTCGAGGGCACCGATCCCGGCGCGCCTGTCATGGCGCGCATGGGGCGCAAGCTGATCTGGACGACCGTGCTGTCCGCGGTGTTTTTCGCTGCCGGCATGGCCGCGCACAATGCCGGCTGGCTCAGCGTCGAGCGTTTGTCGAAGCTGATGGGCATTCCGCTATGATCATGGCGCGCTTCCGGGCGACATGGAGGGCAATCGCATGAAGCGCTTCCTGCTGTTTCTTCTGCTCGGACCGGCCGTCGGTTTCGCGACATTCGAGGTCCGCGAGCTGCTGAGCGGAAGGGTCATCGGCGGCTTTCCCGGCTTCATCATGGGATTGCCTTTCGCCTACTGGTTCGGTCTCATTCCTTCGCTGGTCATGTGGGGCGAGGACTGGTTCCTCGAGGACAAGATGGGCCTGTGGCCGAAGGTGCTGACCTCGGCCATCACCGGCTACATCGTCAGCATCGCCATGTTGCTGATCTGGACATCGGTGCAAATCCCGCTGCCGCAGATACTGACCTTCGGCATCGTTGGCGCATCGCAGGGCCTCGTCTGTTCGTGGCTTTCCGGCATCAAGCCGAAGCGCGATGTGGCGGCGCAGGGCGGATAAGCCGAAGGCGTCATCCGCCGGCCGAGTGCGTTTGGCAAGAATGGCGGATGACGCCTTGGGCTCATCCGCCCTACGGCATTCATGTGCAGCAATTGGCCGCGCGTTGTTGGCTTGCATCAATGACGGCGAAAGGCGAAAGAGGGCACGTTCATCGTGCGGGCCTGATGCTCAAAAAAAGAGCAGGGCACTTGGCCCTGCTCGGAAAATTGTGTCGACCCTATATACCCGATCGTTGGATTTTATCCTTTGATTGGCGGGTTGACGCTGCTTATGCGCGTCAGGGTTCCTCCCGAGACTTGGACCGTTGGCATTTTGACCGTTCCAGACGCCACCTTGCGGACTTGTCTGAGTTTCGAGTCGTAGCTGAACTTTTTGTGTTTGTCATCAATTTCGGCATAGTCTGTTCAAAATTGAGGCATGCATAGAATTCGATGGCCGCACAGCGACTTAAGGCTGTGTTGACGTCGCTATTTCAAATTTTGAAACGCGTAGGTTGCGTAGCCGGCAACTGATCGTGACCACCGGGCGTAATGACGCCTCGATCGAGCCGCCGCCCTTGTGTTTTGCGCGGCGATCCGGTTTCACTCGGGCCTTCCGATTTCCCTCCGACTCACCGGGCTTCACGATGCGGCTGTCGCGCTATTTTCTTCCCATCCTCAAGGAAACGCCGAAGGAAGCGGAGATCGTCTCGCATCGCCTGATGCTGCGCGCCGGCATGATCCGCCAGGAAGCCGCCGGCATCTATGCCTGGCTGCCGCTCGGCTTGCGCGTGCTCAAGAAGATCCAGGCCATCGTGACCGAGGAGCAGAACCGCGCCGGCGCCATCGAGCTGCTGATGCCGACCCTGCAGCTTGCCGATCTCTGGCGCGAGAGCGGCCGCTACGACGCCTATGGTCCGGAGATGCTGCGCATCACCGATCGCCACAAGCGAGAACTCCTCTATGGGCCGACCAATGAGGAAATGATCACCGAGATCTTCCGCGGCTATGTGAAGTCCTACAAGAGCCTGCCGCTCAATCTCTATCACATCCAGTGGAAGTTCCGCGACGAGCAGCGCCCGCGCTTCGGCGTGATGCGCGGCCGCGAATTCCTGATGAAGGACGGCTATTCCTTCGACATCGACGAAGCCGCGGCCAAGCACTCCTACAATCAGATGTTCGTCGCTTATCTGCGCACTTTCGCCCGCATGGGCCTGAAGGCGATCCCGATGCGCGCCGAGACCGGCCCGATCGGCGGCGATCACAGCCATGAATTCATCGTGCTCGCCGAGACCGGCGAGTCCGGCGTGTTCTGCGACAAGAACGTGCTCGATCTGCCGATTCCATCAGTCGATGTCGATTACTCCGGCGATCTCACACCCATCATCGATCAGTGGACCTCGATCTATGCCGCGACGGAAGACGTGCATGACGCCGCGCGCTTCGAAAGCGAAGTGCCGCCCGAGCGCCGCCTGAACACCCGCGGCATTGAAGTCGGCCAGATCTTCTATTTTGGCACCAAATATTCCGACGCCATGAAGGCGACCGTTGCCGGTCCCGATGGCGCCGAAGTGCCGATCCATGGCGGCTCCTATGGCGTCGGCGTGTCGCGTCTGCTCGGCGCCATCATCGAGGCCAGCCATGACGACAACGGCATCATCTGGCCCGAGGAAGTCGCGCCGTTCCGCGCCGCCATCCTCAATCTCAAGCAGGGCTCGGCCGATACGGACGGCGCCTGCGAGGCGCTCTACAAGGAGCTCACCTCCAAGGGCGTCGACGTGCTCTATGACGACACCGACCAGCGCGCCGGCGGCAAGTTCGCCACCGCCGACCTGATCGGCGTGCCCTGGCAGATCCTCGTCGGTCCGAAGGGGCTTGCGGAAGGCAAGGTCGAGCTTAAGAAGCGCAGCGATGGTTCGCGTGAGAACATCTCGCCGGCTGAGGTCGTCGCAAAGCTGACGTCCTGACGACTTATCCACTGCATGGTCGCCGCGTCGTCTGTGAAGCGGCTAGAATAAGCCCGATTCGTATGGGAGTCGGGCGACGGATGATGCCATGAGCGAGCCAGTTCGAACCCCACCTTTTGCCGCCTTCGAATGGCTGCTGTCCGGACGTTATCTCCGTGCACGCCGTAAGGAAGGATTCATCTCGGTTATCGCCGGCTTCTCCTTTGTCGGCATCATGCTCGGCGTCGCCACGCTGATCATCGTGATGGCCGTCATGAACGGCTTCCGCAAGGAATTGCTCGACAAGATCCTCGGCCTCAACGGCCACATTCTCGTGCAGCCGCTCGAACGCCCGCTCACCGACTGGAAGGAAGTGGCCGACCGTATCAACGGGGTCGAGGGCATTCGCCTTGCCGCGCCGGTTGTCGATGGTCAGGCGCTCGGCTCGTCGGCCTTCGGCGCGTCGGGCGTGTTCGTGCGCGGCATACGCGCCGCCGACCTCAACAATCTCACCTCCATCGCCAAGAACATCCGCCAGGGCACGCTGGAAGGTTTCGACGAAGGGCAGGGCGTCGCCATCGGCCGCCGGCTCGCCGACCAGCTCTCGATCCATGCCGGCGACAATATCACGCTGGTGGCGCCGAAAGGCGCGGTGACACCGATGGGCACGACCCCGCGCATCAAACCCTACAAGGTCGCGGCGGTGTTCGAGATCGGCATGTCCGAATATGACTCGACGTTCGTCTTCATGCCGCTGGCGGAGGCGCAGGCCTATTTCAACCGCAACAACGATGTGACCTCGATCGAGGTCTATACCAACAATCCCGACAAGATCGATGTCTATCGCAAGGCGGTGACCGAGGCGGCGGGGCGGCCGGTCTTCCTCGTCGACTGGCGCCAGCGTAACGCGACCTTCTTCAATGCGCTGCAGGTCGAGCGCAACGTGATGTTCCTGATCCTGACTCTCATTGTTCTGGTGGCGGCGCTCAACATCGTCTCCGGCCTGATCATGCTGGTGAAGGACAAGGGGGCGGATATCGCCATCCTGCGCACAATGGGCGCCTCTCAGGGCGCGATCATGCGCATCTTCCTGATCACGGGCGCGGCGATCGGCGTGGTCGGCACGCTGGTCGGTTTCGGCGTCGGCCTGCTGGTCTGCATGAATATCGAGGCGATCCGGCAGTTCATCTCCTGGATGACCTCCACCGAACTGTTCTCGCCGGAACTGTATTTCCTGTCCAAATTGCCCGCGGAGATCGATGTCGGCGAAACCAGTGCGGTGGTCATCATGGCCCTGACGCTGTCCTTCCTCGCCACGCTCTATCCGTCATGGCGCGCCGCGCGGCTCGATCCGGTCGACGCGCTGCGATACGAGTGAGTGGCTGAGATGGCGCAGGGGGATGAAGATACTCCGGTTTTGTATCTGCACGACGTCAAGCGGCAATACACCCAGGGCGAAAGCGTCCTGACCATTCTCGACAATGCCAGGCTCGGTCTGTGGGCCGGGCAGTCGGTGGCGCTGGTGGCGCCGTCGGGCTCGGGCAAGTCGACGCTGCTGCATATCGCAGGTCTGCTGGAAAGCCCGGACGAGGGCGAGGTCTATGTCGGCGGCACCGCCACTTTGGGCCTGTCCGACGCCGAGCGCACGCAGATCCGCCGCACCGATATCGGCTTCGTCTATCAGTCGCATCGCCTGCTGCCTGAATTCACGGCGCTGGAGAACGTGATGCTGCCGCAGATGATCCGTGGCCTGAAGCGCAAGGAAACCGTCAGCCGGGCCAAGGAAATCCTGGCCTATCTCGGCCTTGGCGAACGTATCACCCATCGCCCCGCCGAACTGTCGGGCGGCGAGCAGCAGCGCGTCGCCATCGCCCGCGCCGTCGCCAATGCGCCGCGGGTGCTGCTGGCGGACGAGCCCACCGGCAATCTCGATCCGCACACAGCGGATCACGTCTTCAATGCGCTGATGCAGCTGGTAAAGGCGACGCGGGTTGCGATGCTGATCGCGACCCACAACATGGAACTCGCCGGCCGCATGGACCGCCGGGTGTCGCTGGAAGACGGCAAGGTCATCGAGCTGCCGTAACCGAAGCGGCGGTCGGATGGGTGGTGATCTGTAGGGCGGATGAGCCGAAGGCGTAATCCGCCGCGGAGTCTCCGCCATGAACTCGGCCGGCGGATGACGCTGCGCTCATCCGCCCTACGGCTCCAAGGTTTGTTTCCTTTTTGTTCTTGACAAAATTCCCATTGCCACCAATATCCCACCCGTCTTGTTCGCGAGGGGCGCTCTCATGAGGCGTCTTTGAGCGGGACAGGATGCGGCGCCTGCGGGCGGGGGAAGACGTACCCCTCGCACTCGGGTGGCTGGAGGCCACCGTCCGACCCCACTACGGGGGTCTGCCGCTAGCGCGGCTGGACGCGGTGCGGGCGAAGGCAGGG
>JAEXHR010000006.1 GCA_023449855.1 Pseudomonadota bacterium
TCTTCGCGGCGGGTGAGGGGCATGGCACGTGCTGGCCACATACGCCCACTCTCGGATCGAAAGAAGCTTCAACCGCTTTTCCTCAGCGCTTCATCGATTACTGTCAGCACACCCTCGATATTCAACAACACGTCGTTGTTCCAGAACCGCAGCACGCGATAGCCCTGCTCGCCTAAGTAACGGTCGCGCACCTCGTCCCGTTTCGATTCCAGATGCTGTCCGCCATCCGCCTCGACGACGATCATTCTGTCTCTGCAGACGAAATCGCAAATATAACGCCCGACCGGCTCCTGCCGCACGAATTTGCATCCCGCGATCTGACGATTGCGCAGGCGATTCCAGAGCTTCGTTTCGGCATCGGTGGAATTGGCGCGAAGTTCGCGCGATCTGAGGGCTTTGAGAATGCGGCTGCGCATGTGCCATGCCCCTCATCCGTCGTCGCTACGCGACGCCACCTTCTCCCCGCCAAGAGCGGGGAGAAGGCAAGTCTCTCAAGCCGCCGCGGTGGGCAGGCTGTATTCCTTGAACTGGTCGCGCAGCGCCGTCTTCAGGATCTTGCCCGTCGCCGTATGCGGGATCGCATCGACGAACACCACATCATCCGGCATCCACCACTTGGCGATCTTGCCATCCATATATTTCAGGATGTCTTCGCGGCTCGCCTGCTGCTCCGGCTTGAGTTGCACGATCAGCAGCGGGCGTTCGTCCCACTTCGGATGGAAGACGCCGATCACGGCCGCTTCCGCCACCTGCGGATGGCCGACTGCCAGATTCTCCAGATCGATCGACGAGATCCATTCGCCGCCGGACTTGATCACGTCCTTGGAGCGATCGGTGATCCGCATATAGCCGTAGGCGTCGATGGTCGCGACGTCGCCGGTGTCGAAATAGCCTTCGTCGTCCAGGATGTTCTTGTCGACGCGGAAATAGGCCTTCGACACGGCTGGGCCGCGCACCAGCAGGCGACCAAAGGTCTTGCCGTCATGCGGGATCAGCTTGCCGTTGTCGTCAACCAGTTTCATCTCGACCATGAAAGGCGAGAAGCCCTGCGTCTGCAGGATGTCGAGTTTTTCGTCGCCTTCGAGATCCTTGTACTGGCCCTGCAGTGTGCACACCGTGCCGAGCGGCGACATTTCGGTCATGCCCCAGGCATGGCGCGGTTCGACGCCCATATCGGCAAAGGCCTTGATCATCGAGCGCGGCATCGCCGAGCCGCCGCACACCACGACCCTGAGGTCGGGCAGCGTCACCTTTTCCTTCTGCATATATTGCAGCAGCATCAGCCATACCGTCGGCACGCCGGCGGTGTAGGTGACCTTCTCGGTGCTCAGCAGTTCGTAAACCGAAGCGCCATCGAGCTTGGCGCCGGGCATCACCAGCTTGGTGCCCATGGACGGTGCGGAGAATGCGATGCCCCAGCTATTGGCGTGGAACAGCGGCACCACCGGCAGCATCGTGTCCTTCGACGTGGTGCCGAGCGCGTCGCCGTTATTCGCGACCAGTGCATGCAACACGTTGGAGCGGTGCGAATAGAGTACGCCCTTCGGGTCGCCCGTGGTGCCCGATGTGTAGCACATGGCTGCGGCGGTGTTCTCGTCGAACTCCTTCCACTGGAAGTTTCCATCGACCTCGTTGATCCAGTCCTCATAGGCGACTGCGTTCTTCAGCGTGGTCGTGGGCATATGCGCCTTGTCGGTGAAGACGATGTAGCGCTCGACGCTCGGGAGCTGGTCGGCGATCTTCTCGAGGATCGGAACGAAGGTCAGGTCGGTCATCACGATGCGGTCTTGCGCATGGTTGATGATCCAGGCGATCTGGTCCGGGAACAGGCGTGGATTCACCGTGTGGCAGATGGCGCCGATGCCCATGATGCCGTACCAGGCCTCGAGATGGCGCCAGGTGTTCCAGGCAATGGTGGCGACGCGGTCGCCGAGCACGATGCCTTCCTTGTCGAGACGCTGCGCCACCTTCAGCGAGCGCTTGCGGATCTCGGCATAATTGGTGCGGTGGATCGGCCCTTCCACGGAGCGGGTCACGACCTCGCGCTCACCGTGGTTCTTCGCTGCGTGATCGATGATCCGATGACACAACAGGGGCCAGTCTTGCATCAAGCCACGCATGTGATTCCTCCTCCGCATTTCTGTTCCGCTCGCGACTCCGCTAAGGAACCGCAGCGCCCACGACGGGTTTGCCCATCGTTGGGGAATTAGGTCTTGCCATGAAGTGTAGCGCGGGGAAAGCGGGTGGAAAATCGACTTTTGGTCTATCCCGCTGCGGCCAAACGACAATTGGAGCGGTTCTTGCGCTGCTCATGATTTCGGCACTGCCGGCAGAGGCCTATCTGACCACTTCGCGGGTGCCGCTGCCGAAGCCGCGGCCGGCCGAAGCGCCGCAGGTCGAGCCGGAGAGCGCCGCGAAAGACGACGGCAAATCCGGCGGCCCGCCCGCTCATTCCGAGAACAAGGACGCCGAGCAAAAGTCAGCCGCGCCCAAAACTCCTGAGCCGCCGCCGCCTTCGGCCTGCCGGATGGCTCTGGGCGAGGATATCGCGATCGCGCCGAGCATCCCGGACATCAAGGGCCCGGGCGCCTGCGGCGGTCCCGATATGGTGCGTCTGGAAGCGATCGTGCTGCCGGACAAGACACGGGTGCCGCTCAAGCCGGCCGGCACCATGCGCTGCAGCATGGCCGCGGCGGTGGCCGATTGGGTGCGCACGGACATGGCGCCGCTGGCCGGCAGCCTCAACACGAAACTGCTCGAACTCGACAATTTCGATTCCTTCAACTGCCGCGGCCGTAACCGCGTGCAGGGCGCCAAACTGTCCGAACACGGCCGCGCCAATGCGCTGGATGTGCGCGGGTTGAAGCTCGCCAATGGTCAGACTATCGCGCTGACCGAGCGGAATACGCCACGCTTGTTGCGCGAAAAGGTGCTGTTGTCGCTGTGTACGCGCTTTCCCACCGTGCTTGGGCCGGGCTCTGACGGCTATCACGAGGATCACATTCATTTCGATCTCGCCGAGCGCCGCGGCGATTATCGCATTTGCCAATGGGATGTCTGGGACCAGTGGCCGCAGATCGCACCGCTGATGCCGATGCCCCGTCCGGCCGAGGCACCGCCGCGGGAGACGGCGGAGGGCAAGGAGCCTGCGCCAGACGCCAGGCCCGGCGAGCAATCTTCGCAGACGCAGCCGGAAGCTCAGGCCGAGCCGAACAAGGAGCAGCAGGCTGAAGAGACCAAGCCGGAAGAGCCGAAGGCCAAGCCTGAGCAGAAATCCAAGGCCAAAGCGAAGAAACCCCGCAAGCAGCGCGCACAGGCGCCGTTTCCACTCAATCTGCTCCGTTAGTTCGTAGCGAAAGCGCCGGTTTCACCGGCGCCTTCGTCGTCAGGTCATCACCCTCACGCCTCGTCGAAGAAATCTACCGACCCGTCGTCGAGATCGTAGGTCGCGCCGACTATGCGCAACGAGCGGGCTGCGAGCGGATCGCGCAGTGTCGGCTCCGTGGTGGTGCGCAGCCGGGCGACGGTGCGGGCGACATTGGCGCGGATAGACGCGTCGAGCAGGTCCTCCGGCTTCTTCGCCTGCGCGACCAGCACCGCCGGCACGATCGGTTCGATCATGCGGCCGATCGAGCCGGGGAAGGTGGCATTCTTGGTGACGACATCCAGGGCTGCGGCCACCGCGCCGCAGCGCTCATGGCCGAGTACGACGACCAACGGCGTGCCCAGCACGCCGACCGCATATTCGATCGATCCCATCGCGGCGGTGTCGATCATGTTGCCGGCATTGCGGACGATGAACAATTCGCCGAGCCCGCGGCCGAACAGGAGCTCCGGCGCCACGCGGGAATCGGCACAGGCGACCACCACTGCGAACGGCGTCTGTCCGCGTGCGACTGTTTCCCGACGTTCGCGGCCAGTGGCGGCGCGCGAAGGCGTGTCGGTCTTGAAGTCGGCATTGCCCTTTTTCAGCAGATCCAGCGCCTGATCGGCGGTGAGGTCGGTATGCGCGCCGGCGGCCATGGCCGGGACCAGGCCGGCCTTGATGGCAACGGCAGAGCCGGCACAACACAGGCAGCCGGCAAGAAAATTGCGACGAGACGGACGAATGCTCATGACACCCCCAAAAGCCGAGCAACGAATAAATGACGTTTCGCCGCCCGCCGGTCGCCATCCATGCGGTGCGGCGCTTCGGTGCGACAAATTGTCAATGCGGCAACTTGCAGGATGTTGGTGGTTTAGCAAGCGTGCGTAGACGCGCTGCTTCAGTAAAACCTGAGCGTGAGACGCTGGGGCAATAAAAAAGCGCCGGGGATGCCGGCGCTTTTCAGATCGAAATGACAGGCCGCTTAGTACGGCGTGCCGCCGCCGCCCTGCAGGGCCAGCTTCGAATTATACGGGGAGTCGCCGGCCTTCGGCTCGAGCACGACAACCAGGGCGCCCGGCTTCACGCGGCTGTAGAGATCGATCACGTCTTCATTGGTCATGCGGATGCAGCCCGACGAGATCGACGCGCCGATATATTCCGGCTGGTTGGTGCCGTGGATACGGAACAGCGTGTCCTTGTTGCCCTGATAGAGATAGAGCGCGCGGGCGCCGAGCGGGTTGTCCACGCCACCGGGCACCGAGGCGGGCAGGCCTTCGATACGCTTGTGGATGTCGGCGGTCGGGGTCCACTTCGGCCATTCAGCCATGTTGCCGATGCGGGCAACGCCGGAGAAGGCGAGGGCTTCTTCACCCACGGTCACGCCGTAGCGGATCGCCTTGCCGCCGTCCTGCACGAAATAGAGATAGTGGTTGTCGGAATCGACCACGATCGAGCCCGGCAGCTCCTTGCGGTGGAAATCGACGATCGCGCGGCGGAACGGCTCCGGCGGATTGACCTTGGCATACTTCGCCTTGGCGAGCTGGGCCCGGTCAGCAGGCTTGATGCTTGCTTCGGGGGCTGGCTGGTACATGGTCGCAGTCTGCATGCAGCCCGACAGCATGATGCCGGCGGCGACGATCAAACCCAGTCGAATCTTCAGAGACATAACCTTGTTCCAGTTGCTGGGCCGGGACGCATGTTACGTCCTCAAAATAGGCCCCTAAACGCCACGATTCCGTTAAGCGCAGTATCGCTGAATTTTCCCGTGATTCCAGCGGCCAGATACGCGGTGCAGCATGCGGGTTGCGACCTGTGTCATATTTGCCGCAGAAATTTCTCAACCCCGGGCAAGGTTTATGCATTCTCACGACTTCTCCCGAAGCTGTGATCGAGAGGCCACGTGTCCGGGCAATCGGGACGTGTCGGGCGGTCGATGATGTTTCGCGCATGCATGGGGTTGGCGCGGTGCAAGAAGGCTGTCATGAGGGCTGCATCCGTGTCGGGCATGGTCGCCCTCCCACCGATTCGGTTCGGGTCGCTTTTTCAGCGGTCCCTTAATTTGCATCTTCAACCATTGCGGAGTTGCCATGCTGGCTGTCTTCACCCCCGTCGATCACGCCCTCCGGAAATCCGAGCCGACCGATCTCTCGGCCCTGCCGGACAACGCGGTGTGGATCGATATGGTGAAGCCGTCGCCGGGCGAGGACAAGGCGGTGGAAAAGCTGGCCGGGGTGGAAATCCCGACCCGCGAGGACATGCAGGAGATCGAAATCTCCAGCCGTCTCTATATCGAGAACGGCGCGCGCTACATGACTGCGAGCTTGATGTGCGGTTCCGACAGCGAGAATCCGCGCGTCACCGCCGTCACCTTCATCCTCACCCGCCAGCGCCTCGTCACCGTGCGCTACGATGCGCCCAAGCCGTTCACCTCGGTGGAACTGAAGCTCGCCCGTAACGCTCCGGCCAACGCCAATGGCGAGACGGTGCTGCTCGAACTGCTCGATGCGGTGATCGATCGCTGCGCCGATATTCTGGAGCGTGTCGGCGCCGATATCGACCAGGTCAGCCACGACATTTTCGAGCCCGACGAGTCACAGCGCACCGGCCATGCCAAGCGCTATTCGGAAATTCTCATCGCCATCGGCCGCAAGGGTGACCTGACCTCGAAGGTGCGTGAAAGCCTGGTCTCCATCGGCCGCCTCGTCACCTTCGTCACGGCGGAAGCCGAAGGCGTGAAATGGTCGAAGGACATGCGCGCCCAGCTCAAGACCATGCAGCGGGACGTGGTCTCGCTGACCGACCACGCCTCTTACCTGTCGAGCAAGATCACCTTCACGCTCGACGCCATGCTGGGCGTCGTCAATCTCGAGCAGAACAACATCATCAAGCTGTTCTCGGTGATGGCCGTGGTGCTGATGCCGCCGACCCTGATCGCTTCGGTCTACGGCATGAACTTCAAGCTGATGCCCGAGCTCAACTGGGAGCACGGCTATCCGATGGCGATCCTGATGATGTTCTTCGCAGCCGTGCTGCCGTATTTCTTCTTCAAGTGGAAGAAGTGGCTGTAGACGGAGCGCCGCTGCCGTAGCCCGGATGGCGCGGAGCGCAATCCGGGGATCAGCGTTTCGGCGCGTTCGTTGGTTTGCATGTCCGCGCGCGCGAAGAATTCATCACGCCCTCGCAGTTTGCCTACGGTGACGATCCGCCGGTCCCGGTAATCTCGGCGCTCGTCGTCGTAATCCAGTGTCTTTCCAGCAAACACATAGGCAGCGTCGGCGAAATCGAAACCTCGTTCCGCGAGCGTGGCTCCGCGTTTTTCGGATCGAAGGTGACATCCATTATCGTAGCTACAGATAATTGCGCCGCAGGAATGCCGAGGATCGATTTGATCGGGATGCAGTTTGTTCTATTTTTGTTCTTGACAAAATTCCCATTCCCGCCAATATCCCTCCCGTCTTGTTCGCGAGGGGCGCTCTCATGAGGCGTCTTTGAGCGGGGCAGGATGCGGCGCCTGCGGGCGGGGGAAGACGTACCCCTCGCACTCGGGTGGCTGAGGGCCACCGTCCGACCCCACTACGGGGGTCTGCCGCTAGCGCGGCTGGACGCGGTGCGGGCGAAGGCAGGGAAACCTGCCGGATCGATCTCCTGCGGGAGATGGGCCCAGTACCCGGAAGAACGGTCC
>JAEXHR010000013.1 GCA_023449855.1 Pseudomonadota bacterium
CCCCGGCCCTCCCCCGCAAGAGCGGGAGAGGGAGCATTTTCGCGGTGCCTGTGGCTTCAGGTCAGCTTCAATCCCGTGGCGTCTTCCAGCTCCGCCAGCGCTTGCGCGGCACCCGTTACTTTAATCGTGCGCATGCCGAGATCGCGGGCGGGCTTGAGGTTGACGCCGAGGTCGTCGAGATAGACGCAGGTCTTCGGGTCGACGCCAAGATGGTCCGTCATCATCGTGTAGATCCGCGGATCGGGCTTGCGCAGGCCGATCTTCGCGCTTTCGATGACGTGATCGAACAGCACCATCACCTCGGCCACATAGAGCGCGCGGCCGTCGGTGGAGCCCATCGCGTTGGCCGGCAGATTGTTGGTGATGCAGCCGGTCTTGAAATTCGCCTTGATGCGGCGGAGCGCTTCGACCATTTCGGGGCGGATCTCGCCCTTCAGGAGCTTCACCACATCGCGGCCGGGGACGGCGGCGCCGAGGGCGCGGGATTCGTCGCGGAACAGGGCGTCGAAAGTGTCGAGGTCGATCTCGGCGCGCTCGAATTTCGCCCAGGCATTGTCATGGTGATTGGCGGCATTGGTGCGGCGGATGATATCCGCGGGCAGGCCATGCTGTTGCTCGTAATGCGCAAAGGCCTCGAACGGCGATGAGGTGATGACGCCGCCGAAATCGAAGATCACTGCCGAGATCATGTTTGTGTTTGCTCCCTGTTTTTTGCCCCTCCTTGTAGCCCGGATGGAGCGCAGCGCAATCCGGGGACCGGCAGATGTCCGGAGGGGTTGGACCCCGCATTGCGCTACGCTCCATGCGGGCTACGGGACAGCGCTACTCGGCGGCGCGCTGCTCCAGCACGGCGAGGCCGCTGCGGGGGCCGAGATCGCGCAAGGGCGACGCGCCATAGAGGCGGGCATATTCGCGGGAGAATTGCGACGGGCTCTGATAGCCCACCGCATAGCCGGCGCTGCCGACATCGAGACGCTCCACCAGCATCAGGCGGCGCGCCTCGTGGAGGCGGAGCTGCTTCTGATACTGCATCGGCGTCATCGCGGTGATGGTCTTGAAATTATGATGCAGCGAGCTCTCGCTCATGCCGACGCGGTCGGCGAGGTCCTCGATGCGGAGCTGCGACGCGTAGTTTTCACGCAGCCATGAGATGGCCTTGGCCACCTTGTTGCTCGGGCTCTCGGCCAGCGCGATCTGGCGCAGGCGGGCGCCATAGGGGCCGACCAGGAGACGATACAGCACCTCCTGCTCCAGCAGCGGCGCCATCACAGCGATATCCTGCGGGCGATCGAGCAGGCGGACGAGGCGCAGCGCGGCGTCGAGCAGGTCGTCCGAGGCCCTGGCGACGGCGAGACCTCGGGCGGGCACGGTGGCGGCGGCCTGCGCATCGGCAAAACCATTGCCGAAGCGGCCGAGCACGTCGTGCAGCTGGCGCGGATCGATGATCAGGCCGAGGCCGAGATGCGGCTCCTCCTCCGTGGCATCGACGATGCAGGAGGAGACGGGCAGATCGAGCGAGACGAGGAGATAGTCGCCGACGCCGTATTGGTGCACCTCATTGCCGAGGGTGAGGCGCTTGCTGCCCTGCACGACCAGGCCGAACATCGGCGCCTGCGCGGTGTGGGTCAGCTCGGTGGGCGCGGTCTGGCGCTTCAGATACAGGCCGCGGATCGGGGTCGCCATGTCGTCCCTGGCGTTCCGGGCAATGATGTCGCGGAATTCGGCGATCCGGTCGGTCATAGGCAAACCCCTCATCTGGCGGGCCTTTTGGGCCGTGTCGCATCTAGCAACGGCACCGCGGCAGGGGAATGGCGGCCGCATCACATTTGCAGGATCGTGCATGACATCGGCAGGATCGGCCTAACGCTGCACCGCCGCCGTCTGCGATAAGGGAGCTGCGCCAGACCTGAGATCGCCGGGTTGCCCGAGGGCCCCCGGATCGCGGTGACGCCACCTCTTCTCTCTCATCCACATCAGCGCGCGGAATCCATCAAAGGATTCGTGCGCCTCTATCCAGACAGGGATCATGCCATGACACGACTGGCAGGAAAGGTTGCGCTCGTCACTCACGCAGGGAACGGCATCGGCGCCGCGGTCGCCCGCCGGCTCGCCGCCGAGGGGGCCTGCGTGGTGGTCAGCCATACCGACGATATGGAGGGCGCCACGCGCCTGGTCGCCGACATCGTCTGGCGCGGCGGCTGCGCCATCGCGGTGCAGGGCGATGTCGCGCACTGGCCGGATGTGCGGCGGCTGTTCGAGGAAACCGCCGCGACCTTCGGGCGGCTCGACATTCTCGTCAACGACGCCCGCGCGGCTGCGCGCACAACGCGGGACGACCGACAGGACGAGATCAACCTGTTCGGCGCCATGCTGATGTGCCAGGAGGCGGTCCGCCTGTTCGGCAATGACGGCGGCGCCATCATCAATCTCACCTCGCTGGCGCGCTGCGGCATTGCGCCCGATGTGGAGGCCGCGCCGGACGGAGCGATCGACGCGCTGACGCGCGGCCTCGCCCGCGCGTTTGGCGGCCGCAACATCCGCGTCCACGCCATCGCGCCCGGCGTGTTCGGGCCGCAAGAACCCGCGGAGATCGACGTGCTCGACGGCACCGCGCGCAGCCGGCAATTCGTCGCGCTGCCCCGCCGCACATCGCCCGATGCGGTGGCCAGGCTCGCCGCCGACCTGGCCTGCGCGGATGGACAGGCACCACTGATGGCCGCTGGCTGAGACCACACGGAGCCAGGCGGCACCATAAGTTCCGCCTGGCTGCAATCGCGCAGGCCGCTTTCATCCGGCGTTAACTGCCGCCGCCAAATTGGCTGCGACAAACGCGACATCGTCGCCGGATCGTCAAATAAATACACCGTCGGATGCTATGGAAGCCGCAATTACAACAGCATCCCTTTGTCCGACGATGATTGCCCGCAACGACCTCAAACCGACATGGCGACTCTCTCCGCGCTGGCTGATAGCCGCGGCGGCGACGATCGTGATCGGCTTTTCGCTGATCTGCGCGAGCGTGCTGTTCAGCATGCGCCGCGGCGACGAGAAGCTGGCGCAGCAGACACTCGGCAATCTCGCTTCCTCGATCGATGCCGAGATCGCGCGCAATCTCGAGCTGTACGACATGTCGATGCGCAATGTCGTGGCGAACATGACGTCGCCGGAGCTGCTCGAAGTCTCGCGCAGCGTGCGACAACTGGTGCTGTTCGATTACGCCGCCACCGCACGTCATTTCGGCGCGATCCAGGTGCTGGATGCGGGCGGCAATGTCACGCTGGATTCATCGACGCTCGATCCGAAACAGCAGAATTTCGTCCGCGACGAGTTCTTCACCATCCACCAGCGCGATCCACTGTTCGGGCTCTATATCTCCCGGCCGATGCTGCATAACGGCGTTTACGGCATCCTGCTGAGCCGCCGCATCGCGGCCCGCGACGGCCAGTTCATCGGCGTCGTCACCGGCTTCATCGACTATAACTACTTCCACGAAATCGCGGCCCGCCTGCAGCTCGAACGCGACGACATCATCGCGGTGTTCCGGCAGGACGGCGTGGTGATCATGCGCACGCCGTTCGATGCCGGGATCATCGGCAGGGATCTCAGCCACCGCCCTTCGGTGCAGAAGGCGCTGGCCTTCTTCTCGGGAACCTACACCGACGTCTCCATCAATGACGGCGTCGAGCGCCTCTATGTATGGCGCGACAGCTCGCATCCGCTGATCGTGATGGTGGGCCGCTCCACCGCTGTCATCTATGGACAATGGCGCAAGGAAGCGATGCAGATCGCCGGCGCCATGGGCGCGCTCGGCCTGATCGCCTGCATCCTGATGCTGGTGCTGGCGCAGGAGATGAAGAAACGCGCAGCGATGGAAGACGAGATGGCGCGCCTCGCCATGACCGACGGCCTCACCGGCCTCGCCAATCGCCGCCGCTTCGATATCGTGATCGAGAAGGAATGGCAGCGCGCCATGCGCGCGCAGCAGCCGGTCGCGCTGCTGATGATCGACGCCGACCATTTCAAGGCGTTCAACGACCAGTACGGCCACCAGGCCGGCGACCTCGTACTGTGCGGCATCGCCTGGAGCATCGCGCGCCACGGCAAGCGCGCCAGCGACTGCGCCGCGCGCTATGGCGGCGAGGAATTCGCGCTGATCCTGCCGGGCCTGTCGCTGGCCGAGGCGATCGAGCTCGGCGAGCGCATCCGCTTCGAGGTCGGCGGCATCGAGCGCGAGGGCATGACGCCCACCACCATCAGCGTCGGCGCCGCCTGTCTGGTGCCGTCGGCGCAGACGTCAATGATGGAGCTCATCAACAAGGCCGACACCGCGCTCTATGCCGCGAAATCGCTCGGCCGTAACCAGACCTACCCGGCAAGCGCCAGAAAAAGCCTCGCCGCGTAATTGAATACCACTTTCTGGTTGTAATTAACCTCCTATTCACCTGACTTCCTAACCTCGCCTCTACCACTGGGCGGGTATCCATATCCTCACAAGGGTGAGGACATGGTTTTACAGCCTGGGGGACAAGTGACGGAAGACGGGAGCATTGCTCCGTTCGTGCCTGGCGTTCGCGGCGCCATGCCGCGACGCGGCGTGGTGCGCTGGCTCGTCATGGCTGGTGCGCTGGTGATCATCGCCATCGTCATCGGCACCGCGATGACCGTCAACAATTTCCGCCAGCGCGCCCTCGACAACAGCAAGCGCGAACTCGAAAACACCACCCTGCTGCTGCAGCACCATTTCGATCAGCAGTTTCAGGAGCTGCAGCGCATCCAGAAAGGCCTGCGCGCGCAACTGATGACCGACGGCATCATGACGCCGGAGAGCTTCGCCCATGCGATGGGGGGCTTCGAAGCGCATCTGATGCTGAAGTCCAAGATCGACGACGAATTCGCCGGCGAACTGACGGTGATCGATGCGACGGGACGCCTGATCAACTGGTCGGGTTCATGGCCGCCCCCGGATGTCAGCATGGCCGACCGGGACTATTTCGACATCATCAAGTCGCAGAGCTTCCGCGACGAGGAGATCGTGCGACCGGTGCACAGCCGGCTCTCCGGCAAATGGAAGACGGTGTTCGCACGCCGGATCAACGGCCCCAAGGGAGAGTTCTTCGGCATCGTCACCCGCGGCATCGAACCCAGGCATATGGAAAAGTTCTTCGCCTCCGTCTCGCTGGGCGACAATTCCACCGTCGCCATGTTCCATCGCGACGGCACCTTGCTGGCACGTTTCCCGCAGGCTAATGAGTCGATCGGGCGCGTGTTCAAGGGCAGCCCGCTGCTCGAACATCTCCGCGTCAGTGACAAACCGGCAACGATCCGAACCGTCAGCCCGATCGACAACACCGACCGGCTCGGCGCCATACGTCTGCTCAACGATTTTCCGATTGCGCTGATCGCGACCACGTCGGTCGACGGCATTCTGGCCGACTGGCGCAACCAGACCAAGTTCCTGATACTTCTCGCGGCAGGCTCGACCCTGCTGCTGACGGGCTTCCTGTTCGTCATCATCCGGCATATCCGCCGCCAGAGCGCCATTGCGCAGCGCGAAATGAAGCTGGAAAAGAACCGGCTGGCGACGGCCATCAACAACATGACGCAGGGCCTGCTGCTGTTCGACGCCGATGCCCGCGTCGTCGTCTGCAACCAGCGCTATCTCGATATGTATGGCCTGTCGGGCGCGGTGATCGCTCCCGGCCTGCCGTTCCGCGGCGTGATCCAGCACCGCAAGGACACCGGGTCCTTCGCCGGCGACGTGGACACGTATGTCAATGACGTCATGCGCAATGTCGGCCGCTCCCACACGCAGCTCATGCAGACGGCGGACGGCCGCTCGATCCAGATCTCGTCGCAGCCGGTGGCGGATGGCGGCTGGGTGGCGACCCACGAGGACATCACCGAGCGGCGCGCCACCGAGGAGCGCATCGCGCATCTTGCCCATTACGACGCTCTGACAGATCTGCCGAACCGCACCCTGTTCCGCTCCGAGCTGGAGCGCGAGCTGACGCGCGTCGGCCGCGGCGCGCAATGCGCGGTGCTCTATATCGACATCGACGAATTCAAGAGCATCAACGACTCGCTCGGCCATCCCGTCGGCGACGAGCTGCTGAAGGAAATCGCGCGCCGGCTGCGGCTATGCGTGCGCAGCTCCGATGTGGTGGCGCGGCTCGGCGGCGACGAATTCGCCATCGTGCAGACCGATGTCGCCGCTCATGCCGATATCATCAATCTCGTCACCCGCATCTATGCGGCGATCCGCGAGCCCTATGAGTGTCTCGGCCACCGCCTGCTCACCGACGCCTCGATCGGCATCGCCATGGCGCCGCGCGACGGCAGCGATCTCGACGAGCTGCTGAAGAATGCCGATCTGGCGATGTATGGCGCCAAGGCCGAAGGCCGCCGCACCTTCCGTTTCTTCGAACCGCAGATGAATGCCAAGGCCAAGGCGCGGCGGATGCTGGAGCTCGACCTGCGCCAAGCCGTGGCCGATGCCGGTTTCACGGCGGGCGGCTTCGAAGTCTATTACCAGCCGCTGCTGAACCTGCGCGACGACAGCGTGGTGGGCTGCGAAGCACTGCTGCGCTGGCGCCACCCGGAGCGCGGCATGATCTCACCGGCCGACTTCATCCCGGTGGCCGAGGAAATCGGCGTCATCAGCCAGCTCGGCGAATGGGTGCTGTCGACGGCCTGCCAGGAGGCCACCCACTGGCCGGACGACGTGCGCATCGCCATCAATGTCTCGCCGGCGCAATTCCGCGGCGGATCGCTGCCGCTGAAGGTGGCGGCGGCGCTCGCGGCCTCCGGCCTGCCGGCGCGACGGCTGGAACTGGAAATCACCGAAGCGGTGCTGATCCGCGATGACGAAACAGCGCTCGGCATCATGCAGGACCTGCGCGAGATCGGCGTGCGCATCGCGCTGGACGATTTCGGCACCGGCTATTCCAGCCTGAGCTATCTGCAGCGCTTCCCGTTCGACAAGATCAAGATCGATCGCTCATTCGTCACCGACATCGCCGACGCGCAGGGCTCGTCATCGATCGTGCAGGCGGTGGTGAACATCGCCGCCTCGCGGCAGATGACGACGACAGCCGAAGGCGTGGAGACGCTGCCGCAGAAGGAACTGCTGCGCGCACTCGGCTGCACGGAGATGCAGGGCTATCTGTTCAGCAGACCTGTGCCGGCAGCGGAAGTGCGGGACGTGCTGGCGCGGGGCGTATCGCAGGCGGGGGCGGCCGCGTAACGCGTGTAAATCGTAGGGCGGATTAGCGAAGCGTAATCCGCCCTACGGCAGAGCATCACTCCACCAGTACGAACTGCATCAGCAGCGTTCGTTGCAGCATCGAGAAATTATTGTCGGAGATGAGCGTGATCACCGTCTCGCCGCGCTCGGTCTCGTGGGTATCGATGCCTTCGAAATTGTCGATCTCATAGCCGAGATCGGCCTCCAGAATAGCAGGACCGTCAACCACCGCATTCGGCACCACCGCCGCCAGCGGAATGCGGCGGATGCGGATGCCGGTGTCGCCGAACAGCGAGAACTTGCGCTCCAGCAGCAGGAGATCGCCGGACGGCAGCAGCGCGGCATCGCTGATGTCGTATTTCTGCGTGCGGCGAATGCCGAAGGTGGCCGGCGCCTTGCCGCCGATGATCCAGCTCTGGATGTTGCCGGCGCTATCGAGGCCGCGCTCGGAAATCGCAAGCAGCATGCCGGCGAGCGGCGAGGACTTGAACTTGTCCTTCGATACCAGCACCAGCGATTCCAGGCTCTTGTTGTCCGGCAGCTTGCGCATGCCCGCCGGCGTGTCGATCGGCGTGCCGCGCGCCAGCACGCCATCCCGCGCAAAATCGAACTTCACGATCTGATGCACGCGCTCGAAGCCGACATAGGCGATGCCGTCCTCCAGCGCGAGGGATTCCGAATCGTACCAGCCGCGCGCTTCGAGCGGCTTGCCGTCCGCGCCCAGGATCGGTGCTGCTTCCACATCGACAACGCCCGTCATGATGGCGCCGCCATAGGCGATCCTGCCGGTGAACCACATGCCCTTGTCGCTCAGCGCGACGAAACGGTCGCCCTTGTCGTCGAGCCGCAGCGCGGAGATGCCGCCGAAGTCGCGATATTTCGAGGTCAGGATCAGACCGCTGCGATATTGCAACGAACCGAACCGGGTGCGCGAGGGATCGCGGGTGTCGAAGGCGGGCAGCGGGCGGGCATCGACAACGATCTTCTCCGCCGCTTTGGCCGCAGCCTGCGCCGGAACGGGCACCGGCTGCGCACGCGCCATCGCCGGCAGCGCCGCGGTGGCGGCGAGCGAGGCGAGCATGGAGCGGCGGGTGAGAGAGCGCAAGGCAGACCTGTGGCGAAGACCTGTAGCCCGGATGGAGCGAAGCGCAATCCGGGGTCCGGCGTTTCAACTATCTCGACATCCCCGGATTTCGCTGCGCGCCATCCGGGCTACAAGTTCACCTAGTTCACGCGCCGCCGTCTGCCACGACTCGGCGCCGGCCCGTTGGTCTCACTGAACAGCTCGGCCAGCTTCTCGGTGATGGCGCCGCCGAGCTCTTCGGCATCCACGATGGTCACGGCGCGGCGATAGTAGCGCGTGACGTCGTGGCCGATGCCGATGGCGATCAGCTCCACCGGAGAGCGGGTCTCGATCTCCTCGATGATGTGGCGGAGATGGCGTTCCAGATAATTGCCGGGGTTCACCGACAATGTGGAGTCATCCACCGGTGCGCCGTCCGAGATCATCATCAGGATCTTGCGCTGCTCGGGACGACCGAGCAGGCGCTTATGCGCCCAGTCGAGCGCCTCGCCGTCGATGTTCTCCTTCAGCAGCCCCTCACGCATCATCAGGCCCAAGTTCTTGCGCGCACGACGCCAGGGCGCGTCCGCGGACTTGTAGATGATGTGGCGGAGATCATTCAGACGGCCGGGATTGGCCGGCTTGCCAGCCGCCAGCCACGCCTCGCGCGACTGCCCGCCCTTCCACGCCCGCGTGGTGAAGCCCAAAATCTCGACCTTGACGCCGCAACGCTCCAGCGTACGCGCGAGAATATCGGCGCAGGTGGCGGCCACGGTGATCGGACGTCCGCGCATCGAGCCGGAATTGTCCAGCAGCAGCGTGACGACGGTGTCGCGGAAGGTCGCTTCCTTCTCGTGCATGAAGGACAGCGGCGAGAACGGATCGGTGACCACGCGCGACAGCCGCGCGGGATCGAGAATGCCTTCCTCAAGATCGAAGTCCCAGGCGCGGTTCTGCTGCGCCATCAGCTTGCGCTGCAGCCGGTTGGCGAGACGCGCGACGACGCCCTGCAGATGCGCGAGCTGCTTGTCGAGATAGGCGCGCAGGCGCTCCAGCTCGTCGTGATCGCAGAGGTCTTCCGCCGCGATGACCTCGTCATACTTTGGCGCGAAGGCGTGATATTCGGGACCGAGACGTTCGTTCTGATTGCGCGCGTTCGGACGCGTGGCTTCGCCGGGCGTCTCGTCGTCGCCCATCTCGCCGTCTTCGTCGAACGTGTCCGACGCCGACGCCTGCGCGCTTTCCATGGCGCTGTCGGTCATCTCTTCCGACGACTGCTGCGCCTGGTCCGCACTCATCTCCTGCGCGGCGTCGCTTTCCGGCGAGCCTTCGGCGCCGTCCTGATTGTTCTCGCCCTGGCGCTCGTCGTCCTCGCTCTCCTCGTCGTCCGGCTGGGCGTCGCGGTCCTCGCCGAGATCGAGATCGGAGAGCAGGCTGTGAATGGCATCGCCAAACTTCGCCTGGTTCTCGGTAAAGCCTTCGAGCTGATCGAGGCGCGCCCCGATCTTTTCTTCGAGGATCGGACGCCAGAGATCGACCACTTTCTGGGCGGCGAGCGGCGGCGCGAGACCGGTGAGGCGCTCACGCACCAGCATCGCCAGCGCATCGGCCAGCGGCGCGTCGGCGCGATCGGTGATCTCGTCGAACTTGCCGCGGTGGAAATGGTCTTCGAGCATGGCGCCGAGGTTTTTGGCGACGCCGGCCATGCGGCGCGAGCCGATCGCCTCGACGCGCGCCTGCTCGACGGCCTCGAACACCGAACGCGCCTGCGGATTGCCGGGCATCAGCTTGCGATGCACCTTCGGATCGTGACAGGCGAGTTTCAGCGCGATGGAGTCGGCATGGCCGCGCACGATGGCAGCGTCGCGCTTGCTCAGCTTGCGCGCTGGCTCCGGCAGCCGCGCCTTGCCGGGCGCGAGGCCGGGCTTCTCCGCGGCGTAAGTGACTTCAAGCTCCGGCGTCCGCGCGATAGCGCGCAGCGCTGACGCAACCGAGCGCTTGAACGGCTCGGTCGGCGCCTCCTTGGCTCCGGTGCGGAATTGTTTGGAAGGGGTCGTGGTCATCGCGCCTCGGTTTCTTCCCTCTCCCCTTGTGGGAGAGGGTGGATCGACCGCGCAGCGGTCGAGACGGGTGAGGGGTCACCACAGGCTCAGAGCCTAGCCATACCCCTCATCCGCCTCCGCTCCGCGGAGGCACCTTCTCCCACAAGGGGAGAAGGAAGAAAGAACTACGTCAGCGCCACGTTCACCGAGCTTTCCGGCAGCTCGGCGTTGAAGCAGCGCTGATAGAATTCGGCGACCAGCGGGCGCTCGAGTTCGTCGCACTTGTTCAGGAACGTGACGCGGAAGGCGAAACCGATATCGCCGAAGATGTCCGAGTTTTCCGCCCAGGTGATCACCGTACGCGGGCTCATCACCGTAGAGAGATCGCCGTTCGCAAAAGCGTTACGCGTGAGATCGGCGAGGCGCACCATCTTGTTGACGATGTCCTTGCCCTCGGCGGTCTGATAGTGCTTGGCCTTGGCCAGCACGATCTCGACTTCCTCGTCATGGGCGAGATAGTTCAGCGTGGTGACGATCGACCAGCGGTCCATCTGGCCCTGATTGATCTGCTGGGTGCCATGATAGAGACCCGACGTATCGCCAAGGCCGACCGTGTTGGCGGTGGCGAACAGGCGGAAGGCCGGGTGCGGCTTGATGACCTTGTTCTGGTCGAGCAGGGTCAGGCGGCCGGCGACTTCCAGCACGCGCTGGATCACGAACATCACGTCCGGGCGGCCGGCATCGTATTCGTCGAACACCAGTGCGACATTGTGCTGCAGCGCCCACGGCAGGATGCCGTCGCGGAATTCGGTGACCTGTTTGCCGTCGCGGACAACGATAGAGTCCTTGCCGACGAGGTCGATACGGCTGATGTGGCTGTCGAGATTGACGCGCACGCAGGGCCAGTTCAGGCGGGCGGCGACCTGCTCGATATGGGTCGACTTGCCGGTGCCGTGGAAGCCGGTGACCATCACGCGGCGGTTACGGGCGAAGCCGGCGAGAATGGCGAGGGTGGTGGCGCGGTCGAAGCGGTAATCCGGATCGGCGTCCGGCACATGCGGGTCGGTCTTCGAGATGGCGGGCACTTCGAGATCGGAATCGATGCCGAATACCTTGCGCACCGACACTTTGATGTCGGGAATGCCGGTCAACGCTTCCTGCTGGTCTTGCGCTTTGGTCATGGCGGCGGTCATCGATCCTCCGTGGTCCCGGGAATGCCGAAACCAGTCTTTCAGTTTGGCTACGGATGGGGTGCTTTGCGGAACGTAGCAGAGAGCCGCGGCCGGACAAAGCCCATGGGAACGGCAAAGCGAGCAGCAAAGTTCCAAAATGTAATCATATAGATAGGTCGTTCGGAGAGTTTTTGGAGCCCTGCCCTGCGAATTGGGCGATGCTCGGGACGCTAGAATTCGTTGAGGTATCTGCGGCCGCCCGGCCAGATCGGACTTTCGTGCACGCTTTCATCGACACCATCACGCAATTCGTCGCTGCCCATGCCTGGCTCGGCTATCTCACCGTGTTTCTGGCCGCCCTGCTGGAGGCTGTGCCCGTGCTCGGCACGTTCATCCCCGGCACCACATTGATTCTGGCGCTGTCGGCGCTGATTCCGGCCGGCGATCTCAACCTGTTTGCCGTGCTGGCGGCGGCGATCCTCGGCGCTGTCCTCGGTGACGGCGGCGCCTACTGGACCGGGCATGTGCGACAGCGCGCATTGCTGCAGGCCTGGCCGCTGAAGAACTATCCGGGCGTCGTTGCGCAGAGCGAAACCTTCTTCGATCGCTTCGGCGTCTGGGCGGTGTTCCTGGCCCGCTTCGTGCCGCCGATCCGCGCCTTCGTGCCGGTCACTGCCGGCGCGCTTGGCATGGTGCCAGTCAGGTTCTTCCCGGTGAACATCCCCGCCGCGCTGATCTGGGCGCCGGCGCATGTGCTGCCGGCGGTGTTTGCGGTGTCGGTGCTCGAGCGCTTCGGCGGAATGGCGGGACTGGAGCACAAGGCCAAACATTACAGCATCCTAGCCGTGATCGTGCTCGCGGCTGTGCTCGGCGGCGCCGCCTGGTGGTGGTGCCGGCGCAATGCGACCGCGGGCAACGCAAAATCAACCCTTTGATTCATCTAGGAAAAGAACGGCGTTTGGCTTGACTCCAGCCATGGTTTCACCCGAAAAGCCTGCCACGGCAGTTTCGCCCGCCGCCCGATCTTCCCATATCCAGTGAATGTCCGATCCCATGCGCAGCTATCTCGACTTCGAAAAGCCGGTCGCCGAGCTTGATTCCAAGATCGACGAATTGCGCGTGCTCGCCGCCGGCGGCAGCGATATCGGCGAGGAGATCGTCCGCATCGAGGACAAGGCGGTCGCCGCCCTCCACGAGCTCTATGCCAATCTGACGCCGTGGCAGAAGACCCAGGTCGCGCGCCATCCGCAGCGACCGCATTGCATCAATTACATCGACTCGCTGATCACCGAATTCACCCCGCTCGCCGGCGACCGCAAATTCGGCGAGGACGAAGCACTGATCGCCGGCTTCGGCCGTTTCCGCGGCGAAAGCGTCTGCGTACTCGGCCAGGAAAAGGGCTCGACCACCGAGACCCGCCTCAAGCACAATTTCGGCATGGCCCGCCCCGAGGGCTATCGCAAGGCCGTGCGCCTGATGGAGATGGCCGACCGTTTCGGCATTCCGGTGATCTCGCTCGTGGATACCGCCGGCGCCTATCCCGGCATCGGCGCGGAAGAGCGCGGCCAGGCCGAAGCCATCGCGCGATCGACGGATGCCTGCCTCGCCCTCGGCGTGGCGAATGTGGCCGTCATCATCGGTGAAGGCGGCTCGGGCGGCGCCATCGCCATCGCCACCGCCAACAAGGTGCTGATGCTGGAACACGCGATCTACAGCGTGATCTCGCCGGAAGCCGCGTCCTCGATCCTTTGGCGCGACAGCTCGAAGGCGCAGGAAGCTGCGACCAACATGAAGATCACCGCGCAGGATCTGCTGCGCTTCGGCGTGGTGGACTCGGTGCTGAAGGAGCCGCCGGGCGGTGCGCACCGAGACCCCGCTGCGATGATCGCGACCACCGGCGATGCGATCGCGCAGTCGCTGAAAGATCTGAGCGGCATGGACGGCGCGGCCCTGCGCCAGCAGCGCCGGCAGAAGTTCCTGGATATCGGCCGCAAGATCGGGTGATTGCTTCGTCCTCTCTCGAGAGCGGCGAAGCCGCACGCCCGGGGAGCACGGCCGCCAGCAACTCAGCACATTATTTTTCTTCTCACGCATCCATCTGTGCGCGCGCATTGCGCCGGATCACCTGCGGTGGCTGGCCGTAGGCGCGCAGAAACGCGCGACGCATGCGATCGCGATCGGCAAAGCCCGTTTGCTGCGCGACATTATCGATGGGATGCCGGCTCTGTTCCATCATCAACCGCGCAGCCTCCAGTCGCAGGTGCTCGATAGCTTTGGCCGGCGACTGGCCGGTCTCCGCATGAAAGGCGCGGCTGAACTGGCGCGGGCTGAGACTTGCGGCGTCGGCGAGATCGTTCACCGTCAGCGGCTTCTGCAGATTGTCGCGTGCGAAGGCGAGCGCCTTCTGGATACGATCCGATTTCGGCGTCAGCTCCAGCAGGGCCGAGAACTGTGACTGGCCGCCGGCGCGCCGGTGATACATGACCATCTTTTTCGCAATGCCGCGCGCGGCTTCCTCGCCAAGATCGGCCTCCACCATGGCCAACGCAAGATCGATACCGGCAGTCATGCCCGCGGATGTCCAGACCGGACCGTCCGTCACGAAGATGCGATCCTCGTCGACCTTCACCTTCGGAAAACGCTTCTGCATGTCGCGTGCGTAGAGCCAGTGGGTCGTGGCACGCCGCTCATCGAGCACACCGGCTTCGGCCAGCACGAAAGCGCCGATGCAAATGGCTGCCACGCGTCGTGCGCGCCGGGGCGCCTCCCTGATGAAATCGATCATGCCCGGCGTCGCAGGTTCCACAATCAGACCACCGCTCACGACGAGCGTGTCATAGGCATCCCCCGCATTGAACGGCTCCGTGGCCACGCTCATGCCCAGCGAGGTCGAAATCTGGCCGCCGCTTTCCGACAGCACGTGCAGATCATAGGCCGGCTCGCCGCCAAGGAGATTGGCCAGCTCGAAGACCGACATCGCCGCAAAACTGATGGGTGAGCATCCCGGGGACACCACAAGGCCGACGCGCTGCATGCGCCTTCTCCTTCAAGCAAGACGTCCTAAAATGCCGTTTATATGACATTTAAGACAAAACTGCACAAGACTAGCTTTTCTGACACGGCCGCTGGCGGCCGGAAGCATTCAGGAGAACGGCAATGACTATCTCACATCAGGGCACCGCCCTCGTTACAGGCGCTTCGAGCGGCATTGGCGCCGTTTACGCCGACCGGCTGGCCAAGCGCGGTTACGATCTCATTCTCGTGGCGCGCAATCAGGAGCGGCTGTCGGCGCTGGCCAAGCGATTGACCGCCGAGACCGGACGCGCGGTGCGCACAATTGCGGCTGACCTCGGCAACAAGGGCGATCTGGCGAAGGTCGAAGCGACACTACGCGACGACAGCAGTATCACCATGCTGGTCAACAATGCCGGCTTCGGCGCTGTCGCTCCGCTGCTGAATGCCGATGTCGACAAGATGGAAGACATGATCACGCTGAACATCACCGCGCTGACGCGGCTGACCTATGCCGCAGTTCCCGGTTTCGTCGCGCGCAACAAGGGCACGATCATCAATATCTCGTCGATCGTCGGCATCGCTACCGAGGTGCTCAACGGTGTCTACGGCGCCAGCAAGGCCTATGTGCTGAGCTTTAGCCATTCTCTGGTGTACGAACTCGCAGACAAGGGCGTGCGCGTACAGGCGGTGTTGCCCGGCGCCACGGCCACCGAGTTCTGGGATGTGGCGGGCTACCCGCACCAGAACATGAACCAGGCGATCGTGATGCACGCGAACGACATGGTGGATGCCGCGCTAGCCGGCCTCGACCAGGGTGAACTCGTGACAATTCCCGGCCTGCAGGACGGCGACGATTGGATCAGATTCGAAGCCGATCGCCGCGCCCTCTCTGCCAAGTTCGGCCATGCGACGCCCGCGCCGCGTTATCATGTGGCGCCGCGACAGCGCGTTGCCGAACCACTGAGCTGAGTTTGTTCGCCGGACAGCAAAAAGCCCGCCTTTCGGCGGGCTTTTCCATTCAGGCAGCGGATATCGCCGCACTTACTTCTTCGCCGGAGGCGCCATCTTGTTGTCGGACGGCTTCGGAGCGTCCTTGGCCGGAGCGGCCTCAGCCGGCTTCGCAGCCGCCTGATCGAGGCGCTCGACCTTGGCGCTCTCGCGCAGCTTGGTGACGTAGTCGGCCTGGGCCTTGCGGACCACATACTGCTCGATCTGCGGCTTCACCTGATCGAAGGACGGCGCCTGGCGGTTGCGCTTTTCCTCGACCTTGATGATGTGCCAGCCGAACTGCGACTTCACCGGGTCCGAGATCTTGCCCGGCTCCAGTTCGAAAGCGACCTTGGAGAATTCCGGCACCATCTGGTCCTTGGTGAAGAAGCCGAGATCGCCGCCATCGGCCGCGCCCGGATCCTTCGAGGACTTCTTCGCCAGTTCGGCGAAGTTGGCGCCCTTCTTCAGTTCCTCGGCGATCTTCTTGGCCTCGTCCTCGGTCTCCACCAGGATGTGGCGGGCATGGACTTCCTGCTCGCCGGAAATCTGCTTGGCGGCATCTTCATAGACCTTCTTCATATTCGCGTCGGTCAGCGCTTCCTTGCCTTCGGTGCCAAGCAGGCTGTCCATCAGCAGGCGGTTGCGGGCGAAAGCCAGCTTGGACTTGAACTCCTCGCGATCGGCGACCTTCTTGTCCTCGGCGGCCTTGGCGACAATCTTCATGTCAATCAGGAACGACAGCACGTTGTCCTTGCGAGTGGACGGATCCATCTGGGCGAGGCTCGGGCCCAGCTCTTCTTCCGCGATGGTGACGTCGCTCTGACGGATTTCCTGGCCGTTGACCTTGGCCAGAACCGGGTTGGCGTCCTGCGCGTAAACCGGGAAGCTGGAAAGGAACGCCACCGCAACAGCGCCGGTGAGCGAGGCCAAGGTCAGGCCGGGGCGCTGGCCCGACTTCTGGGCGGGCGAAACGTTGAACATCGGGAATTCCTCAATCTGAAGGGTGTCTGTTTGGGACGGCGGACAGTCTCCCAAACTACTCATTTTGGCAACGCGAAAACTCTGTCAAAATCATGAAATCCTTGACACCTTGCCGCCGTTGACATCCCCCCGAGCGCCCCATATCTCTCCCCGACCGGGCCGGTGGCGAAGGTGCGATTTCGGCTGCGCCGTGGCCGTTGAACCTCTGATCGCCCGACCTCCACTGATCACCCGACGGCCCTCGTGACGAGGCCGGCAGGCGATGCGCCGCAGACCATCGCGGGGCGATCCGCTGAACCAATTCCACGGCCCTCCAGGGCCGCATTGAGAGACAGGATTTCGTGATGATCGGCGCGCTCGCCCGCAAGCTCTTCGGCTCCGCCAACGACCGCCGCATCAAGACGTATCAATCGCGCGTCGCTGCCATCAACGCGATGGAAGGCGAAATCGCTGCGCTGTCCGACGACGCGCTGAAAGCCCGCACCGACGAGTTCAAGGCGCAGCTCGCCGCCGGCAAGAGCCTCGACGACCTCCTCGTTCCCGCTTTCGCCACCGTGCGCGAAGCCGCCAAGCGCACCCTCGGCCAGCGACATTTCGACGTGCAGCTGATCGGCGGCATGGTGCTGCATGAAGGCGACATCGCCGAAATGAAGACCGGCGAAGGCAAGACCCTCGTCGCCACCCTCGCCGTCTATCTCAACGCGCTCGCCGGCAAGGGCGTGCATGTGGTCACCGTCAACGACTATCTGGCCAAGCGCGACAGCGGCTGGATGGGCCAGATCTACGGTTTCCTCGGCCTCACCACCGGTGTGATCGTGCACGGTCTCGACGATGCCGAGCGTCAGGCGGCTTACGCCTGCGACATCACCTACGGCACCAATAACGAATACGGCTTCGACTATCTGCGCGACAACATGAAGTACCGGCTGGAGGACATGGTCCAGCGCGGGCACAATTTCGCGATCGTCGACGAAGTCGACTCGATCCTGATCGACGAAGCGCGCACGCCGCTGATCATCTCCGGCCCGCTCGACGACCGTTCGGAATTCTACAACACCATCGACACCTTCCTGCCCGCGCTCGAGAAGAAGACCGACTTCGAAGTCGACGAGAAGCAGCGCACGGTGACCATGACCGAAGCCGGCATGGAAAAGATCGAAACCCTGCTGCGCGATGCCGGCCAGCTCAAGGGCGACAATCTCTACGACGTCGAGAACGTCTCCGTCGTGCATCACGTCAATCAGGCACTGCGCGCACATTCGCTGTTCACCCGCGACAAGGACTATATCGTCCGCGACGACGAGGTGGTGATCATCGACGAATTCACCGGCCGCATGATGCAGGGCCGCCGTTATTCGGAAGGCCTGCACCAGGCACTCGAAGCCAAGGAGCACGTGACCGTCCAGCCAGAAAACCAGACGCTGGCCTCGATCACCTTCCAGAACTACTTCCGCATGTACTCCAAGCTCGCCGGCATGACCGGTACGGCGCTGACGGAAGCGGACGAACTGTTCGACATCTACAAGCTCGAAGTCGTCGAGGTGCCGACCAATATCGGCATCAACCGCCTGGATGAAGACGACGAGGTCTATCGCACCCATGGCGAGAAGAACGCCGCGATCCTGGCCGAGATCCAGCGCGCCAATGCGCGGATGCAGCCGGTGCTGGTGGGTACCGCCTCGATCGAGAAATCAGAAGTGCTCGCCGACTTCCTGCTGAAGAACGGCTACAAGATGATCGACTTCGCCGATCCGAAGGGCATGGACAAGCTCTATGCGGCGGCGCGTTCGGGCAAGCCGGCGAAACTGTTCGCGGTGCTGAATGCGCGCTTCCACGAGCAGGAAGCCTATATCGTCGCCGAAGCCGGCGTTCCCGGCGCCATCACCATCGCCACCAACATGGCCGGCCGCGGCACCGACATCAAACTCGGCGGCTCGCTGGAGATGCGCTCGCAGATCGAGACCGCCGGCATCGAGGACGAAGCTGCGAAGGCCGCGAAGATCGCCGAGATCAAGGCCGAGATCGACAAGTTCCGCGAGGCCGTGCTGAACGCCAAGGAAATCGTCGAGATCGAGCCGGCGAAGGGCTCGAAGCCCGCCAAGACCGTGGAGAAGCCGGGCGGCCTCTACATCATCGGCTCCGAACGCCACGAGTCGCGCCGCATCGACAATCAGCTGCGCGGTCGCTCTGGCCGTCAGGGCGACCCCGGCCGCTCGAAATTCTATCTGTCGCTGGAAGACGACCTGATGCGCATCTTCGGATCGGATCGGCTCGACACCATGCTGACCCGCCTCGGCCTGAAGGAAGGCGAGGCGATCATCCATCCGTGGATCAACAAGGCGCTGGAAAAGGCGCAGCAGAAGGTTGAAGCGCGCAACTTCGACATCCGCAAGAACCTGCTCAAATATGACGACGTGCAGAACGACCAGCGCAAGGTCATCTTCGAGCAGCGCATCGATCTGATGAAGAACGAGAGCGTCGCCGAAACCGTGGCGGACATGCGCCACGCCTTTATCGACGAGCTCGTCTCCAAGCATGTGCCGGAAAACCAGTATGCCGAGCAGTGGGACGTCGCCGGGCTCAAGGAAGAGCTGAAGCGCGTGCTCGACCTCGACCTGCCCGTGGACGAATGGGCCAAGGAAGAAGGCATTGCGGACGAGGAAATCCTCAGCCGCGTCGAGCAGAAGGCCGACGAACACATGGCGGCCAAGGTCGCGCAGTGGGGTCCCGACGTGATGCGTTACGTCGAGAAGACCATTCTTTTGCAGACGCTGGACCATCTGTGGCGCGAGCATCTGGTGATGCTGGACCATCTGCGCCAGGTCATCGGCCTGCGCGGCTACGGCCAGCGCGATCCGCTGCAGGAATACAAGGCGGAAGCTTTCAACCTGTTCGAGGCGCTGATCTCGAACATGCGCGAAGCGGTGACGGCGCAACTGATGCGCGTCGAGATCGTGCCGCCGGAGCAGCAGCCCGAATTACCGCCTATGGAAGCGCACAAGCTCGATCCGAATACGGGCGAGGACGAGATGGCTTATGCCAATGTCGCGCTGGGAACGCCGGGCGCCGTTGTGCCGGCCGCGCAGCGCGATCCGAACAACCCGGAGACCTGGGGCAAGGTCGGCCGCAACGAGGATTGCCCCTGCGGCTCCGGCAAGAAGTTCAAGCACTGCCACGGGCGGTACGCGTAAACTTCGGCCAACAGCGATTGTCTGTGAAATCCCTCCCTTGCGGAGGGATTTCTTTTTTGTGTTGAGAAGAGTTCAGCAAGTAGGGCCGATGAGCGCAGCATCATCCACAGCGGTCTCGCGCGACGCACGCTCGGCCGGCGGATGACGCCTTCGGCTCATCCGCCCTACGAATTTAGCGCAGCGCCTGGAAACGGCTGTCGAAAGAATTGCCCGAGACGACAGGAGCGGCGCCCGACAGCGAGGTGCTGGCCGGTGCGGCAGCAGCCGGCTCGGCAACGACCGTCGGTTTCAGCGGCGGACGTGCGGCGGCGACGGCGGTTGCCGGAGCGGCAGCAGGTTTCGCGGCCGGCATCGGCGCGGACTTGGCAGCGGCAGCCGGCGCCTTCGCCTTGGCAGCGGCGGTCGGTGCAGCAGCGGGCGCTGGTGCTGCGGGCGTTGCGGTCGCGGTGGTGTCTTCGCCACCCATGCCGACCTTCTTCGCGAGATTGCTGAAGAAGCCGCCATTCGACGAGGCCGAGGCGACGCGCGTGGTGGCTTCGGCGGCCGGTGCTGCCGGAGCAGCCGTTTCATCAGAGTTCGAGAACATCGAGGCAGCGAAGGACGGCGAAGCCGTCGCCATCGCTGTCGCCTTCGGCGGATTGACGTGCGGCGGAATGGTGCCCGGTGCGCGCGAATAAGCGACGCTCTGCGAGCCTGGCAGATCCGGTTCGGACAGACCCGTCGAGCCTTCCGGAATCTTCGATGCAAAGATGCGATTCATGCCGCCGTCGATATCCGGACGGCGCTGCGCCATCGGCGTGCCCTTGGCGATCAGCTCATTGGTCTTGGCATCGTCCGACGCTTCCTTGGCGCGGACGGCATCGGCGATCTCGGCCGGCACTTCATAGACCGGGCACTTGGCCGAGGCATTGAACATCGCCGGACGCGACGACGATGCGTTTGGCACCACCGGATCGAACACATAGCGCTGCTCGCAGAACTCGACCTTCGGCTCCTGCTTGGTCACTTCGAAATGGTCGTAACCGACCTTGATCATCTTCCAGAACGGCATGTTCGGATTGCTGCGATGACGGGCCATGTTCACCGGCGTCATGCGGAACGGATAGGCCTGCACCTGGAAACCGCGCTGGCCGCCAAAGAAGCTCTCGCGGCCAAAGGAATAGATTTCCGAGATCTGCTCGTCGGTCATGGCGTAGCAGCCGCGCGACGAGCAATCGCCATGCACCATCAGCTGCGAGCCGGTGCGGCCGAGCGATTTATCGAAGGCGTTCGGATAGCCCATATTGAAGGACAGATAGAACGACGACTGCGGGTTCATCTGGCCCGGCGTGATGGTGTAAAAACCTTCCGGCGCCTGACGATCGCCTTCCTTGATCTTCGGACCGAGATCGCCCGACCAGCGGCAGATCGGATAGGTCTTCAGCAAGGCGAACTGGCCGGAGCGCGTCTGCTTCCAGACCTCGAGTTCGGCCTCCTGCTTGAACAGGCGGATCAGCATCGGCGATTGCGGATCCATGTCCTTGGCGGCCATTTCGGCCAGCATCTTTTCCGGAATCGGCTTGTTCGCCTTGGCATTGCTCGCCAGCGACATCTGCTCGCCATTGCAGCCAGCCAACAGCGCACCGGCCGACAAAACGGCCGAGGTGAGCAGCGCGCGAACAAGCGTGCGATTGATCAAGATGAAACTCCGCAGCCGGCGAAAACCGACACCCCAAAGAATGAGGACAAATTAGTCCTAATTCATTCCGAAATATTAGCCTTAAGGCGCCACGCCCGCAACACAACCACCCGTGAGGGCCCGGTTCCATTCCGGCGATGGTGAAGAGAGATTGAAGATCGCCCCCCGGGCGGAATTGCGGCGGAGGCTCGACGGGCGGAGCGGATGGTTAACTGGAAGTGCGGGTGCGCCCGAGGCCACTCCCACAGTCCCTCATGGTGAGGAGGCGCGAAGCGCCATCTCGAACCATGAGATCGCCTGGCTCCCTGCCCTTGCGGCCATCCTTCGAGACGCCGCTGCGCGGCTCCTCGGGATGAGGGCTGAGGGTGTTTGCGAGACGCCTTAGAGAGAGACCCTCAAGCCCTAATAACCGTCTTCAAGTAGTTGTAAGCCTTGATGACTTCGATCAGGCGGTCTTCCGTGGAGCGGTCGCCGCCATTGGCGTCCGGGTGGTGCTGCTTGACCAGCGCCTTGTACTTCGCCTTGACGTCGTCGAGGGTCGCCTCGGCGGTCAGACCCATGACCTGGAGCGCCTTGCGCTCCGCATTCATGACCTTGCGGGCTTCCGGCTTCGGCGCCTCCGCCTGGGCGCGACGACGGCCACGGCCAAGACCGTTCATCTCGTCGAACATGGCAAATGGATCGACGGCGCCGTCGAGATCGGCCTCGCCGGTCTTGCCTTTGCCCTTGGTGCCATTGGCGCCCATCTTCCAGGTCGGACGGTGGCCGGTCAGCGCGTCCTTCTGGTACTTGGCGACGGCATCGACGGACATGCCCTGGAAGAAGTTGTAGCCCTGATTGTACTCGCGCACATGGTTCAGGCAGAAATGCCAGTATTCCTTGTCCTGCGCGCGGCCCTTCGGCGCGCGGTGCGGGCCCTTGTTCTTACATTCGGGCCACTCGCACATCACCGCCGCCTCGCGCGCAGCGGCCTGCTGCTTCGCACTCAGCTTGTTCGGCTTGATACGGATGCTGTCGAAGAATTTGGATGAGTCGATGGGCATGGCTGACTTTGACTACGCAACGCACAAAGCTTCAAGTCTTGACATTCGGATTACCCTCACAGGCCCCGTCCGCGGGGCGACAACCGCCCCTCGCGGGCCGTCATGACATCACGATGGACGCCCGCCGCCCGAGCGGCTAAGCCGGTCATCATGACCATGAAAGATAACATCACAAAGAAGCTGACAGAGGCTTTCGCGCCCCGCAGCCTGACCGTGACCGATGAATCGCATCTGCATGCCGGTCATATGGGCCACCGCCCCGAGGGTGAAACCCACTTCAGGGTCAATATTGTGTCTGAGGCCTTCGAAGGGAAGAGCCGGATCGACCGCCACCGGATGGTCAATACGCTGCTGGCCGCGGAACTCGCGGGAACCGTGCATGCGCTGGCGGTAAAGGCGCAGACGCCGGGCGAAACCTAAGGCACGTCATTCTGGGGGCGTGCCGAAGGCACGACCCCAGAATCTCGATATGGGAGTCTCCGGGAGCCAAGCCACTCCGAGGTTCCGGTTTCGCGCCTTCGGCGCGCCCCGGAATGACAGGTGTGCGGCAGCTACTTCTTCAGCGACGCGATCGCTTCGAGCACGTTCGGCTTCAGTCCCGCCCCGCCCGCATCGAGGTGCTCGAAGATCTTCTTCCGCATGCGCGGGTCCCAGAACTTCTTGATGTGCTCGGCGATCCCCGCCACGGCCTTGTCGTGGCCCTGGCTGTTGAAGAAATCGCCAATCTGATTGGCCATATAGATCAGCCGGTCAGGCGACGACGTGTGCGCGTGGGTGTCCATTGTCTTGTCCTGATGCATCCGCGACCACGCGGTGCGGATGTGTGAAAACTTCGAAACCGTCCGAGCGCGCGATGGCGGCGAGCGTGATACCCGCCGCTTCGGCCATACGGATGGCGAGCGCGGTGGGCGCCGAGACCGACACCATAACCGGCGCGCCGATGGCGGCGGTCTTCTGCACCATTTCGACGGAGACGCGGCTGGTGAGCAACACCATGCCCCTCTGCGTATCGACGCTGGCCTGCGCCAGCGCACCGGCGAGCTTGTCGAGCGCATTGTGGCGCCCGACATCCTCACGCAGCGCAAAGATGCCCTGCTCCCGCGTCCAGAACGCGGCGGCGTGTACCGCGCGGGTCTCGATATTGATCTTCTGCAAGGGCGCCAGCGCGTCCATCGCCGCCATGATCTGACTGAAGGTGAAAGAGCTGCCTGCCCCCACCACCGCAGCAGGCTTCACGGCCTCGGTAATCGAGTCGATGCCGCAGAGACCGCAGCCCGTCGGCCCGGCGATCTGCCGGCGCCGCGCGCTGATGCTCTCGGCCTTGTCGCTCGCGAGCCACATCCGCAATTCGACGCCATCGTCGAATTCAACGGCCTCGAAACTCTCGATCTCGCCGATATCAGCGACCACGCCCTCGCTCAGGCTAAAGCCATAGGCGAAGTCCCGGTAGTCCTGCGGCGTCCCCATCATGACGGCATAGGTGCCACCATTATAGGTGATCGCCAGCGCGGTCTCTTCCGGAACGGCGCGCAGACCCTCGCTGACGCCGGAGCGGCGCCAGACCTTGCGGGCAGCTTTGCGAACCGGATCGTGCATGGACTACTCGGCGGCCTCCAGCGGCGCGATACGGCGCGACAGACGGGCCTGCTCATCATATTCCTTCTGCCATTCCGACGGACCGTTGGAGGGCGAGATCTGCACCGCGGTCACCTTATATTCCGGACAGTTGGTCGCCCAGTCCGAGAAGTCGGTGGTGATGACATTGGCCTGCGTGGTCGGGTGGTGGAACGTGGTGTAGACCACGCCCGGCGCCACGCGCTCGGTGATGAGCGCGCGCAACGTCGTCTCGCCGGCACGGCTCTGCAGCCGCACCCAGTCGCCCTCGCGGATGCCGCGCTGTTCGGCATCGTGCGGATGCAGCTCAAGACGGTCTTCCTCGTGCCAGACAACGTTATCGGTACGGCGGGTCTGCGCGCCGACATTGTACTGGCTGAGAATGCGGCCGGTGGTGAGCAGCAGCGGGAAGCGCGGACCGGTGCGCTCGTCCGTCGCCACATATTCGGTGCGCATGAACTTGCCCTTGCCGCGCACGAAGCCGCCGATATGCATGATCGGCGTGCCATGCGGCGCCTTCTCGTTGCACGGCCACTGCACGGAGCCTTCCTTTTCCAGCTTCTCATAGGAGACGCCGGCAAAGGTCGGCGTCAGCGCCGCGATCTCGTCCATGATCTCCGAGGGATGGCTGTACGTCATTTCGAAGCCGAGCGCCTTGGCGAATCCCAAGGTGACTTCCCAGTCTTCAAGACCGTTCTTCGGCGACATCACCTTGCGGACGCGCTGGATGCGGCGTTCGGCATTGGTGAAGGTGCCGTTCTTCTCCAGGAAGGTGGAGCCCGGGAAGAAGACGTGGGCGTAGTTTGCGGTCTCGTTCAGGAACAGGTCGTGTACGATGACACATTCCATCGACGACAGCGCCGCGACCACATGCGAGGTGTTCGGATCGGACTGCAGGATGTCTTCGCCCTGTACATAGAGACCCATGAAGGTGCCGTCGGTGGCGGCATCGAACATGTTGGGGATGCGCAGGCCCGGCTCGGGATTGAGCTTCACGTTCCACATCGCCTCGAACTGCTCGCGCACGGCATCGCCGGAGAGATGGCGATAGCCCGGCAATTCGTGCGGGAACGAGCCCATGTCGCAGGAACCCTGCACATTGTTCTGGCCGCGCAGCGGGTTCACGCCGACGCCGGGACGGCCGATATTGCCAGTGACCATAGCGAGATTGGCGATGGCGATGACCGTGGTCGAGCCCTGGCTGTGCTCGGTGACGCCGAGGCCGTAATAAATCGCGCCATTGCCGCCGGTGGCGTAGAGACGCGCGGCTGCACGCAGCTCCTTCGGGTCGACGCCGGTCATGATGGCGGTGGCTTCCGGGCTGCGCGAGGGCTCGGCGACGAACGACGCCCAATCCTCGAACTCGCTCCAGTCACAGCGCTCGCGCACGAAGGTTTCGTTGACGAGGCCCTCGGTGACGATGACATGCGCGATGGCGGTAAGAACGGCGACATTGGTGCCGGGCAGCAGCGGCAGATGATGCTGCGCCTCGACATGGGCCGAGCGCACGATATCGGTGCGGCGCGGGTCCACAACAATGAGCTTGGCGCCCTGGCGCAGGCGCTTCTTCAGGCGCGAGCCGAACACCGGGTGACCGTCGGTCGGATTGGCGCCGATGATCATGACCACGTCGGTCTGCTCGACCGAGTCGAAGTCCTGCGTGCCGGCCGACGTACCGAAGGTCGTCGAGAGGCCGTAGCCGGTCGGCGAATGGCAGACGCGGGCGCAGGTATCGACATTGTTGTTGCCGAAGCCGGCGCGGATCAGCTTCTGCACCACATAGACTTCTTCATTGGTGCAGCGTGAAGAGGTGATGCCGCCGATCGCGTCCTTGCCGTATTTGGCCTGGATGCCCTTGAACTTCGACGCAGCGAAATTGAACGCCTCGTCCCACGACACTTCGCGCCACGGTTCGGTGATCTTGTCGCGGATCATCGGATTGAGGATGCGCTCCTTGTGGTTCGCATAGCCCCAGGCGAAGCGGCCCTTGACGCAGGAATGGCCGCGATTGGCCTTGCCATCCTTCCACGGCACCATGCGCACCAGCTCCTCACCGCGCATCTCCGCCTTGAAGGTGCAGCCGACGCCGCAATAGGCGCAGGTGGTGATCTTGGAATGCTCGGGCTGACCGATCTCGATCACGGCCTTCTCGGTGAGCGTCGCGGTCGGGCAGGCCTGCACGCAGGCACCGCACGACACGCATTCGGAGCCAAGGAACGATTCGCTCATGCCCGGCGACACGCGGCTGTCGAAACCGCGACCGGAGATGGTCAGCGCGAAGGTGCCCTGCACTTCCTCGCAGGCGCGGACGCAGCGCGAGCAGACGATGCACTTGGAGGGATCGTAGGTGAAATACGGATTGGACTCGTCCTTCGCCATCCAGCGATCATTCTCGCAGGCTTCCGGCGAATTGTGGGTGTGCTTGGGGCCGGACTTGGCGAAGACGTGGTTCTCACCGTCATAGCCGTAGCGTACATCGCGCAGGCCGACCTGGCCGGCGACATCCTGCAATTCGCAGTCGCCATTGGCGGCGCAGGTCAGACAGTCCAGCGGGTGATCGGAGATATAGAGCTCCATCACGCCCTTGCGCAGAGCTGCGAGGCGCGGGGTCTGTGTCTTGACCACGAGGCCTTCCATGGCCGGCGTGGTGCAGGATGCCGGCGTACCTGCGCGGCCTTCCACTTCGACGAGACACATGCGGCAGGAGCCGAAGGCATCCACCATGTCGGTGGCGCAGAGCTTCGGAATCTGCGTGCCCATTTCCATGGCAGCACGCATGATCGAGGTGCCCTCGGGCACCGTGACGGCCTGACCGTCGATGGTCAACGTCACCATCTTCTCGGATTTGGAAAGCGGCGTTCCGTAGTCGATTTCGTGAACGAGCGACATGGTGTTGCTCCTCTTACTCAGCGGCCTGCAGGCGCGTCGGCGCCGGACCGAAATCTTCGGGGAAATGCTTGAGAGCGCTCATGACCGGATAGGGCGTGAACCCGCCCAGGGCACAGAGCGAACCGAATTTCATGGTCTGCGAGAGATCTTCGAGCACGGCGATATTCTCGGCCACGCGTTCGCCACGGCGGATCTTGTCGATGGTCTCGACGCCGCGGGTCGAACCGATTCGACATGGCGTGCACTTGCCGCAGGATTCGATGGCGCAGAATTCCATGGCGAAACGCGCCTGCTTCGACATGTCGACGCTGTCGTCGAAGATCACGATGCCACCATGGCCAATCAGGCCGTCGCGCTTGGCGAAGGCTTCATAGTCGAATGGTGTGTCGAACAGTTCGCGCGGGAAGTAAGCGCCGAGCGGGCCGCCGACCTGCACCGCTCTGACGGGCTTGCCGGTGAAGGTGCCGCCGCCGATGTCATCGACGAGTTCGCCCAGCGTGATGCCGAAGGCGACTTCGAACAGGCCGCCGAATTTCACATTGCCAGCGAGCTGGATCGGCATGGTGCCGCGCGAACGGCCCATGCCGTAATCCGCATAGGCCTTGGCACCGTTGTCGAGAATGAACGGGATGGCCGCGAAGGACAGCACGTTGTTGATGACCGTCGGCTTGCCGAACAGGCCCTTATGCGCCGGCAGCGGCGGCTTGGCGCGGACGAGGCCGCGGCGGCCTTCGAGCGATTCGAGCAGCGACGTTTCCTCGCCGCAAACATAGGCTCCGGCACCGACGCGGACTTCGAGGTCGAAGCTGTGTGCCGAGCCCTTGATCTTGTCGCCGAGCCAGCCCGCGCGCTTCGCCGCCGCAATGCCCGCATTCATCGCGTCGACGGCGTGCGGATATTCCGAGCGGATATAGATGTAACCCTTGGTGGCGCCCACGGCGATGCCGGCGATGGTCATGCCTTCGATCACCACGAAGGGATCGCCTTCCATGATCATGCGGTCGGCGAAGGTGCCGCTGTCGCCCTCGTCCGCATTGCAGACGATGAACTTGCGATCGGCCGCGGTGTCCGCGACCGTCTTCCACTTGATGCCGGTGGGGAAACCCGCGCCGCCACGGCCGCGCAGGCCGGAAGTCGTGACATCGGCGATGATGCCGGCGCCATCCATCGTCAGCGCACGGGTGAGGCCCTTATAGCCGCCATGCGCTTCGTAATCTTCGACCGAACGCGGATCGACGACGCCGCAGCGAACGAAGGTGAGACGGGTCTGCTTCTTCAGCCAGGAAATCTCGTCGGCGATGCCGAGGCGCAGATCATGCGGGCCGTCGGCGATCATCGCATCGAGAACGGAGGCGACGTCCTTCTCCTCGACGGGACCAAAGGCGACGCGGCCCTTCGGCGTGACGACTTCGACCATCGGCTCAAGCCAGAGCAGACCACGCGAACCGTTGCGCACGATTTCGATGTCGAGCTTGCGCTGTGCGGCCAGCGTCTCGAAGGCGGTGACGAGTTCATCGGCGCCGACACAGACGGCGGCGGCATCGCGGGGGATGTAGATCTTGATTGTCATCGCTGTGCCTCCGCGACCAGCGCATCCATACGCTTCTCATCGAGACGTCCAACCAGTCTGCCATCGAGCATGGCCGACGGCGCGGTGGCGCAGAGGCCGAGGCAATAGATCGGCTCCAGCGTGACGCGGTCGTCGGCGGTGGTGTTGCCGAGCTTCACACCGAGGGTCTGCTCGGCGCGTGCGGCCAGCGCATCGCCGCCGGCGGCCTGACAGGCCTCGGCGCGGCAGATCTTCAGCACACGCTTGCCGGCCGGCTCGTGCCGGAAGTCATGATAGAAGGTGAAGACGCCGTGGACCTCAGCGCGCGACAGGTTGCGTGCCTGGGCAATCATCGGGATGGCAGGTTCGGGCACATAGCCAAACGCGTCCTGAACGGCATGCAGGATCACGATCACCCCACCCTCGACATGCGCATGGGCTTCGATGATCTCGGTGCAGCGCTGGGCGCTCCATGGTTCGTAGACAGCGTTCATCCCGGGTACTCTTTGGATAATCTTAGAAAACCAATCAGAATTGGAATCGGTCCAAAGATCAATAAAGCTGTCTCATGCTGCGATACGGAATCCGGATCAAACGATTGGCGGAATTGCCGTTTTGTCGCAGGGAGCGGATGTGTGCCCCACTCCGCCCTCATCCTGAGGAGCCGCATGGCGGCGTCTCGAAGGATGATTGACGAGGCTCGGAGCCCAGCGATCTCATGGTCCGAGACGGCGCTACGCGCCTCCTCACCACGAGGGGCAGAGTTGGAGGATCTGATCAGCTCTCTAGCGACGGCGCCACTTCGCGGGCGATCTGCACCAGGGCGGCCACCAGCGGTGTCATGGGATCGCGCTGCGGCACGACCAGGCCGACGCCATAATTCACGATGGGATCGACGATCGGGATCATGCGGACGGAACCGCTCGAGGTCAGCCCCAGCGTTTCGGCCAGCTTGGCCGGCATGACGCTGGCCCAGCGGCCCGTCTTCACATGGGTATAGAGCACGATGATCGAATTCGAGGTCAGCGTCGGGCGCGCCTCGGCCCCGACCGACTTCAGCGCGCGATCGATGATGCGGCGATTTTGCATATCCGGCGTCAGCAGGCACAGCGGCACCTGACCGACTTCGGCCCAGGTGACCTGCTTGCGGTCGCCGAACATGCCATCGGGGGACGTCAGGAGGCGGTAGCTCTCCTTGTAGAGTGGAATCGAACGCACCTTCCCGAGCGGCTCGTTCTCGATATAGGTCAGGCCGGCATCGACCTCGAGATTTTCCAGCAAGCCGAGAACGGCCGCCGAAGTGCAGGACACGATACGGAACTGAACGTCCGGGTGGCGGGCGCGGAACGGGGTCGTGAGCGAAGCGACCATACCGAGGACGGTCGGGATCGCGGCGATACGGATCTCACCGGACAGGCTGTCCTTGAGGCCATTGATCTCCTGCTTCATGGCGCGGGCGTCGCCGACAATCCGGCGCGCCCAGTCGAGCGCACGCTCGCCCTCCGGCGTGAAGCCCTGGAAACGCGAGCCCCGCTGCACCAGCATGACGCCCAGCATGTCCTCGAGCTGCTTGAGACTGGTGGACATGGTCGGCTGCGTGACGCCGCAGGCCTCCGCGGCGCGGCCGAAATGGCGCTCCTTGGCGAGCGACAGCAGCAATTCGAGCTTATCGATCAACGGCGTCTCGCTCCGGTCGCCACTTTGACTGCGAGGTCCGGCACGCAATGGCGTGTGTGGCTTGGATGATGTCCGTCCCCGCCCATCAACATAAGGCGCAGCTTGCGTTCGCTGCAACCCGCAGCACATAGCGCGATGGCGCAGGGATCAGAGACAGTCGGCATTGCAGCCCGACCGGATGGCCGAGCCCGTAACGAATATCAATCTGAAGGGGGATAGGCGAAAGGGGATAGTCAGCCGGCCGCGCCATCGGAACCGCCGATGGCGGGCGGCGGAAGGATCAACCGAGGCGGCTGATCTGCTCTTCGGTCACAACGCGCTCGACATTGTCGGCCTTGCTGCGAATACGGTAACGGGCACGGCCATCGGCTTCGATCGGCAGGCGACCGGTGATGGTGTAAATCGCGCGCTCCCGGGCACCGGTGCGGCCCTGCGGACCCTGCAGCTGGTGGTGGACGTCCTCATTGATTGCGTAGTTATGCGCCATAATTCATACTCTCCACGATGTGCGCTTTTTAGCCACAACAATTCCAAAAATCAAGAATTCATGAGCAATTTCTGCCAGATAGCGGGGCAGTACTGCTATGCGCGAGCAATCAAACCGCCATATTCAAGTGACGCATGCGACTGAATCAAGCGGGTATTGCCGCCCATGCGAGCAGCGATTCCATTGCATTTTGAGGGAGTTGCCCCGAATCGCCAGTGCAGCGGCGGTGCAAGAATAAGGCGTTAAAAGGTCGTTAAGGCCAGCTTCAGGAAAGCCCACCAGAATACCGCGGCAACAAAATTTCGATTCGCTCCGAATAAGCGCTTCGACGAGGACGAGCAGAGACCGAAAGGTCACCGAAACCAAAAAGCTGGAAACCAAAAAAGCTGGAAACCGAAAAGCCTAGAAACCGAAAAGCCATCGGCGGGGCATCGCCGATGGCTTCGGAGGTCTACATAAAGTCTGCGAGTCTTCGAAAAGACAGGGCCGTGAAAGAAATCGCGGCTGCGCGGGAAAAACACTACCTGAGCTAGATCGTTGAGCGCAATACCTGATCTACTCAATTAATCATTTTTATTGTTGCGGGTTACGCTGTGACTGCAAAATGCTGCGGTGCCAGACCGGCCAGCCGCCGCTCCTGCATCCTCCGGAACGCTGCTTCGATATGCCGGGTGGAGCGGCGGGTATCGAACAGCGGCTCAGCTGAACGATGATCGTTCAGCTTTCCACGAATCGCAGCAAGTTCCCGGGGGTTCCGGGCCAGCTCGATGGCGCGGCGTTCGTAATCGTTGCTGTCGCGTGTGATCAACTCCTGGAGATCGACGGCGCGAAGCAGGCTCGCGGCAACGCGGCCTGCGAATGTAGTTCCTTCGCAGGTGAGCAGCGGCAGCCCCGCCCATAACGCATCGCTTGCGGTCGTATGCGCATTGTAAGGCAGCGTATCCAGAAACAGATCGGCGCAGCGATGCCGGGCCAGGTGATCGGCGGGGGGTAAGCGCCCGGCGAAGACGAGCCGCGCGGGATCGACGCCGCGCGCCTCAGCCTCGCGGCGGAGATTGGCAACCGCCACCTCGCTGTCATCGAGCAACCAGAGAACGCTTCCATCGACGGCAACGAGGATCCGCATCCAGACGTCGAAAACGTGGGGCGTGATCTTGTAGGCATTGTTGAAGCAGCAGAACAAGAAGCCGTCCGAGGGGAGATGACAATCGCCGCGCGTCGGGCCGTCCGCGGCAATCTCGCGGCGATCGTCATTGGCCTGATAGCAATGCGGCAGCCAGGCGACCTTCTCGCTGTAAAAACGGCGATGTTCCGCCGGCAAAACATGGGGATCGGCGATGATGTAGTCCATGAAGCCGGCGCCGAGGGTGCCGGGAAAGCCGAGATAGTTGACCTGGATCGGCGCCGCGCGACGCGCAAAAACGCCGTTGCGCTGGTCACCGAAGTAACCGTTGAGATTGACGAGGATGTCGATGTTGTGCGCGCGGATGGTCGCGGTCGCCTCGACATCGCCCATCGCGGAGATATCGACGACGCGATCCACCGCACGGGTGATGCGCTGCCGTGTCGTCCCTCCATCGTCGAAACCGTTGTCGAAGGCCACGATCTCGAAGTTGTTCTTGTCGTGGTGCTCGAGGACGCCCACGAGCAACAGAGATGTCGCCTGCTCGCGGAATTCGCCTGAGACATAGCCGACGCGAATCTTGCCACCCGGCGTGACTTGCCAGGTGTTTTTCGGTGCCGAGGCTTTACCGAACTGCGCCGCATTGGCGAGTTCTGCGCAGCGCTGCAGGCTGGCCTCCGAACGTGCGATCCCTTGCCAGCCAAACGGCTCGGCTGCGAGTTTTCCGACAGCAAGATCGGCTTCGATCCCGGCGATGAGATCGTCGACGCCATCCCAATCGCAGACCAGCATCTTTTGATGCAGGAGGTTGCCTTTGAGGAGAGATAATTCGGGATTCAGCACGCGGGCACGCTGATAGGCGACGACGGCCTCGGCATGCCGGCGCAGCTTGGCGAAGATGAAGCCGCGGCCGAACCAGGCCTCAGCCATATCAGGCTGCAAAGCGAGGGCGGCATCGCAGGCGACCAGCCCTTCGTCATATCGTTTCAGTTCAGCGAGCGACTTGCTCCGGTTGAAATGAGCCGCGGCATAACGCGGATTGAGCGCAAGAGCGCGATCGAAATCCGCGAGAGCTGCGGTGTAATCATGAACGTCGTTGAAGGCCGTACCGCGATTATTGAGGGTATCGGCATTGCCCGGATTGAGTGCCAGTGCCTCGGTGAAGCGCTGTAACGCCTCATCGGGCCGGTTCAGGGCCTTCAATACCAGACCGTAATTGTAGAGCGTCACATCCGATCGCGGCTGCAGCCGAAGCGCAGCCTTCAGATGCGGTTCGGCCTCCGCATGGCGCTTCAGTGTCACATATACGATCGCCAGCACGTTCAGGGCGCCGATGTGATCCGGCGCCTTGCGCAGGATACGGCGAAGGTCGCGTTCGGCATCGCCGAGCCGCCCTTGCTGGAAGGCGGCGAACGCACTTTGAAAGAGATCGGTCGGCGGCGCCATGAGGTGCGGGATTTCGGATCGAACCAACGGAGACGAAAGGTCAAGGCCGGGTATAGCCGCCGGCCGTGCCATCGTCGAGGACACCGATTGGATCCACTTCGCCGCGCGAAAGACGACGTCAGCTCCCGAGCGGAGACCGCAAGCCCCCGAAAAGCGAACGACGGAAAGCCCCAAAACAAAAATCCCCGGCGGTTTCCCGCCGGGGACTTCTGTTTCAGATATCGATCGCCGTGAGGCGTTCGGTATTAGAACGAGCGCAGGATCTGAACCGAACCGTTGTAGAGGTTCTGGTTTTCGATGGCGTAAGAGCCCGGCACCTTGCCGCCCAAGCCAGTGGCCGGAACGATGTTGTAGGAGCCGCCCAGGTTCTGCTCGAGACGGGTGTAGGTGAACTGAGCCGACAGGGTCAGGTTACGAACCGGCGTCCAGGCGGTACGGGTACCGATCTGGGCGATGCCGAAGTCGAAGTTACCCGTTGTGCCGGTCAGGTTGGCAACGTTCGCGCCGGCCGCAGCAGCTGCGCTGCCCGAACCGAGACGGCCACCAGCAGGCGAGAAGGCTGCAGCGAGAAGTGCATTGCCATCGGCACCATACGAGATGTGGCTGTAGTTACCGAAGAGCGACGTACGCCAAGCCGGGTTCCAGTAGTGCTCGTAGAAGGCGCTGACCGACCAAGCATCCGACTGGATGATCTGACCGCCCGGTGCGAACACACCGTCGAGAACGTAGCCGAAGCCGACGCTGCCATCGCCGAACTTGGCGAAGCGACCGCCGCCCTGGGTATCGAGCGTACCACCGGTGAACACGTAACGGGCTGCGCCCTTCGCGTAACCGGCTTCGAGCTTCAAGCTGTCGCCAGCGCCCGTCGGCAGGTTCTTGAATTCGACCGCGCCGCTGACAGCGAAGCCGTACTTGTCATCCGCATGACCGGTAGCTTCGTTCGCACCGTAGAAGCCAGGGGTCGAAGCGTGCATCGCGGCTGCGAAGTGCAGGGTACCCCAAGCCTGATCGAGGCGGATGTTGCCGACGATGTCAGGAATGTGGTTGCCGCCGGTCGAGTTGCCGAGGAAGGTCGCCGACGACACGCCGTAGACGTAGTTCAGGAAGCTTGCGCCGCCCGGAGCCACGATGAAGTTGGCGGTGTTGTAGAGACCGGCATTGCGGTAAGGCGAAGCGTTTTCGAGCGAGATCGTCGCCGACACGCCGTTACCGAACGAAGCGGTGTAGGCGAGCTGCGGCAGGCCGGTCGCGTTGTTCGAACCAGCGAGCTGACCCGACGAGATGTACGGCTTCGAGAGCGCCCACTGCGGGTCGAACTGCGAAACCGCCTTACCGAAGGTGAAGCCGGCGAACTGGATGAACGCGTAGTCGACTTCGGTGAAGCCGCCAGCGATCGTTTCACGGTTCTGCGCGAAGTCGAACTGGATGTTCGCGTAGGTACGGACCACACCGTATTCGGTCGCGGTGCGGGTGTCCGTGGTCAGGTTGATACGCTCGCGCGTATTGATGTAGTCCTTGGTCCACAGGTTGTTGCCGCCTGCGCCACCCTGCCAATACGGCACGTCGTAGGTGGTGCCGTTGAACGCGGTGTCGATACGGATCGCGCCGCCGATCTTGATGCAGGTATCGGTGCCCGGGATGTAGTAGAAGCCTGCGCCGTAGAGCGAGCAGACCTTCACGTATTCAACGGCCTTGGCCTTGACCGGAAGGTCAGCTGCCTGGGCGCCGCCGATGGCGATCAGACCCGCCGCCGAGCCGAGAATCAGGCTCTTCAGATTCGTCATGTTAAAACCTCCAAGTTGCACATTGGGAAGGTTCCGGATCCGCCAGACCTAGACCCGAAGGCTAGGCCCGATGGTTGGTTCCCCCACTTCCCCAAACCAACCGCCGGAGTGCTTCGCGCTTTCGGAAACCCGCATCACGCGAGACACTCAAGCGAACCACTTCAACGGGACGATCACGGGTTTGCCCCATCGCCGCCACAGAGAATGCCTGCGCAATTCTTAGAAGCAAAATACTTTATGTACTCAGGTAACTTTATCGCGATGCAGTGTGGTTTCCGCGCCACACGCCGTAACCCGCAATTGCGGCGCACAAATATTTGATCCAGTTATGTATTCTACAAAATTCCCCGCTATGGGAATGCTGACACGACCAGAAGCACACGGACCTATGGCCTCCCCCTTGAATATGAGCATGCCCGCAGACAACGACGAAAACGGCACAAATCAGGAGGTTGTCCGGCAATTTCTCTGGGACATCGCATCGATCAACGTCCATCTGGAAGAGATTCGGCATTTCTGGGCCAAGGAGCTGGGCATCAGCGGCCCGCAATGGATGATCCTGATGGCGGTGGGCGACCTCGATTCCGGCAATGGCGTGCCGGTGAAGGACGTGTCAGCCATGCTTCATGTGGACCCATCCTTCGTCACCACCCAGTCCAAGATGCTGGAGAAGAACGGCTTCATGCGCCGGGTTCCGTCCCGTCAGGACGCCCGCGTGGTGCTGATGTCGCTATCGGACAAGGCCAGCAAGAAGATCTCGATGCTGGCATCGCGGCGCGATTCGCTCAGCGATTTCGTGCTGGCGGATTTCGACCACGAGGCCTTGCTGGATATGACGTCCCAGCTGGGCAAGCTGAAGAATCGCCTGCAGAAGGCGGCCATGATGCTGGCGGTGGAAAGCTAGGCTCTAAAGCTAGCGCGCCCGGGCCAGGCGATCGGCAATCCAGTCGAAGATGAATTCGTTGGCGATGGTCGGATTGTCGCGCTGAGCATGCGAGGCAGCCGTTTCGGCGGCGGAGAACACCTTGAGCTCGACATCGTGCCCGCCCGCCGCAAGGGCCTCGCAGCACTTCCTGACATGGCCGGCATCGAGCCAGTCGCGCTCGCCGAGCGCGACCAGCATCGGACATCCGATCCGGGTGGCGATACCGCTGCTGCAAAGCCGGACGACGTCATCACCGAGTTCGTCGGAGATCGGCTCAGCGCCAGAGATGCGCGATGCGAGAAAGGCCCGTTCGTGCAGGTCCCAGATGCCCGCGTCGCATACGGCTGCAGCGAAGCGCGGATCGAAGCTGGCGCCACGGGTAGCCAGCGGAGCGCCGAGGCCATCGCCGAGAATCACGATCTTGCGCGCATTGACCTCCCGCCGCGTCTGCAGGAAGTCGATCCAGCCACTGATCGCCGTCTCGACGTCGTAACGGCCGAAACCTTCGCCGAAGCTGCGCCGATGGCCCTGGCCGGGCAGATCGATCAGCAGCAGGGCCATACCACGCTCATGCGCATAGCGCGGCATCCGGCACAGATACTCTTCCTTGAACTGGTCCGGGCCACCGACACAGACCACCACCGGCACCTTGCGGCCAGCCCGTCCGGGCGGCGGTAGAAAATAGCCCTGCAGAGCCCCATCATTGCCCCAGGCGATTTCGACCACCTCACCTGCCGGGGTCGAGTTCTGCAAATAAAGCTCGGAACATGCCATCATCTGAGCGACCGCCGCGCTCTGGCGGGGATCGTCGATCCCCATGAAGGCCTGGGCCGTGCGGTAGTAGTTCGCCGCGCGGAGCCAGTTGCTCAGCGCGGTCGGGACATGGCCGCGAGCCCGGGCGATATCGCCACGCGACTTGTTGAGATCCGCGGCCTTCTTCCATTGCGCATACCAGCTTTCCTCGCAGGCGGGATCGATACCGCTTGCCGCAAGCAGGCATTCCGAGACGGTGCTCCCGCCATCCTGCGCGGCGCCGAGCAAGCGCAGGAACTGGAGCGAATAGTCCTCGTTCGCGGGCCACTGCATCCAGCCGCGTGAATCGAAAGACGGGAGCAAAGCCTCGGATGCGATCTGCGTCATTTCCCCGGTGTCGTTTTCTGAATATCGGCACGGCACCGATTTCCGGCACACTCTGGCCAACATGGAAGGAGAGCGCGCTGCTTCTGCGGCAGCTACGCGATGAAAGACGCTAGCTTAGTTACGACATATCGCAAGGCATATATGACACTTTTTTGACACAGACTCGCGGCCTAGCGACGCTCATGATGGTTGATTTTCCCGAATTAGCAACCCTTGGATGAGACGGCAAGACAACATCCGCTCTAGATCTGCGACCGCAGGATCGCACGCGCCAGCGTCTGCGCACGCGGAACGATGCTGTCGATGTCGAGCCATTCGAGATCAGTATGGACATTGCCGCCGACGGGGCCGAGACCGCACAGCGTCGGCGTGCCGACGCTCGCCGTAAAGCCGGAATCGGCGCAGCCGCCGGCGAACTCGCCGCTCAGGGTGGTGAGACCGGAATCGACGGCCGCCTCCTGATAGGTCGAGAACATCGCTTTCGCCGCGGCGTCCTGAACGAGTGGCAGGAACTCGCCGTCAACATGCAGCTTTGCCGTGGTGCCGGGAACGCTGGACGTGGCGATGATGGTCTCGATCGCCGTCATGATCACAGCGCGATCGGCAGGTTCGACATAGCGGAAGTCGATTTCGCCGGACGCATAGGGCGCCGTGGTGTTCACCGACTGGCCCCCGGAAACGAGGCCGACATTCAACGTGATGCCCTTGTCCATATTCGTCAGCGCATGGATCTGCACGATCTTGTGCGCGAGTTCGCCGATGGCGCTGACGCCGACCGCGAAATTGTTGCCGGAATGCGCGGCCTTGCCGAAAACTTCGAAGCGCATGAACACGCCGCCCTTGCGGCCGGTGACGATATTGCCGGACGGACGTCCGGGCTCGGAATTATAGACCGCGCGGGCAGCACGGCCTTCGCGCTCGATGATCGGGCGCGACGCACGCGAGGCGATCTCCTCGTCGCCGGTGATCAGCACCTTGATCGGATGTGGCGCAGCGTCGAATTTCTTCAGCGCCGCGGCAACGAAGACATTGATGACGACGCCGGCTTTCATGTCGGCAACGCCGGGGCCGTAAGCCTTGTTGTCCTTGATGGTGAACGGACGCTTGGCGACCTCTCCCTTCGAAAAGACGGTATCGCGATGGCCGAGCAGAAGGATCGGCTTCTCGTTGCTGCCCGGCTTGTCCACGACGGCATGGACGGCATCGCCATAGACGTCGTTCGGTTCGCGCCAGGTTTCGATCTCGTGCTCGGCAAAATGCCGCTGGAACCGCTCGCCCACCGCATCGACGCCGGCTTTGTCATAGGAGCCGGAATCGATGTCCACGACGTCGCGCAAGAGGTCGATCATCGCTTGCCGCTGCGAGGACAGCCATTCGACAATCAGTGCTTCAGAATTTGAGGGCATAGGCTCTTTCACTTCATCTCGGCGCGCATGACGCGCGCGATCTTCTCGCCGATCACCACCGTGGTGAAATGCGTGTTGGCCCGGCAATCTGCCGGCATGATCGAGGCGTCGGCGACACGCAGGCCTTCGATGCCCTTCACGGTGCCATCCGGATTGACGACGCCGTCATTCCTGTCGAAGCCCGTCATGCGGCAGGTACCGGCGGCGTGCTGGATATCGCCGGTCTCACGGCGCAGCACGGCTTCGAGTTCGGCCGCGGGCAGCGCCGCAGCTTGCTGCATGGTGAGACCACCTTCGGAAATTCCGATCCATTCGGAGATGCGCGTGAGCGCCGGCTGTGCCGTGATCACGGCGAGCCGCTTCACCGCATCGACCATGCGGGCCATATCGCGCGGATCGGCCAGCATGTTCTCCTCGACGACCGGATCGATGGACGCATCGCGCGAGGTCAGCTTCAGCGTGCCGCGCGAATAGGCGCGGTAGAGGCCGGCACCGATGGCGCCGGGATTGCCGATGCCACGATGGTTGAAGGCGATGAAGATCATGTCCCGACGGCCATCGTCGAGACCGGAGGAATAGGTGACGCAGCAATTGGTGTGACGGGTGTCGCGATCGCTCGGCGCAATCTCGTCGCGCATCTTGATCAGCGGACGAAACAGCGGGTGGTCGAAGAAATGCTGGCCGACCGGAAGATCGCGCTCGACCGCAATGCCCATCGCCTGCAGATCGGCCGCAGGGCCGATGCCAGAGCGCAGCAGGATGGCCGGACTATGGATCGCGCCGCCGCACAGAACGATCTCCCGCGCCGAAATCTCCTGCGTGCCCTGCCCTTCGATATGAACGACGACACCGGTGGCGCGGCCACCGGTGACAACGACACGATCGACCAGGGCATGACCGCGGATGTCGAGATTGGCGCGGCCGCGTGCCGGTTCGAGATAGGCCTCGTTGGTCGAGATGCGGCGCAAATTACGGCTGTTGATGGGATAACAGGCAACGCCCTCGCCATCCGCTCCGTTGACGTCGTCGCACCATTTGTAGCCCGAAGCCAGCGCAGCATCGCGCAGGCCCTTGTCGACCGGCCCCCAAGTCTCCTGCGGAGCGCGATAGACCGGCAGCGGGCCGCCGCGGCCATGGCCTGGCTGGTCGCCGAGATCGAGGTCATCCTCGATCACCGAGAAGAGCGGCATGACCTCTTTCGCCGACCAGCCGGTGCAGCCGAGATCGGCCCATTCGTCGAATGCGTCAGCGACGCCGCGAATGGCGATTTGGCCATTCATCATCGAGGAGCCGCCGAGACCCTTGCCGCGCCAGTAGAAGCGCTGGTCCTGCCCGGCCACGCGACGTGAGTGCAGATCCGGCCATTGCCACTTCTCCTGATATTCACGCTGGTGAATGATCGGGATCGGATTGGCGGTCGTGACTTCCCATGGCGCGTCCGCAGCACGCCAGTCGAGGCCGGCCTCAAGGAGAAGCACGCGCGTCGAGGGATTTTCGGTGAGACGGGCAGCAATGGCAGCGCCGGCCGAGCCGCCGCCGACAACGATCACATCATACATCAAAGTCGCTTCTTCCAGAACGAGTCACGCAACATGACGGAGCGTCATGCGACGACGCATCGTTTGCAAGAACTATTCCCGGAAGCATGCGCTCGGCGGCGAGCTGCTGCAGCGCACGCGCAACACAATCTGGCCGCGCAGCGCGCGCGCCACTCTAGCGAGACGACTTCACCTCAACGCGAATCGGGCGAAGGTTTCGCCGGCTGATCGTCATCGAGGATGGCGCGCCAGCCCGCACCTTCGAGATCGTCGTATTGACCGGACCTGAGCGACCATAGAAAGCCCCAAAGACCGAGACCTCCCAGCGCCAGAGCCAGCGGGATGAGGAAGATGAGCGACTGCATGACGCGGCCTATTTCAGGATGACACGATTGCGCGATAGAAAGACGCGCTCACCATTGCGATCGCCTTCCAGCACCAGATCCCATTGTCCAGCCGAAAGCTGGGCAACTCGCCCGCGATAGGCTGCGCCATCGATTGCAATCAGTTCGACGGGCTGGTCCAGACGACGGTCGGCCGGGCGCTCCAGCCGGCCATTGAACACGACCCCGGTGAGCGGCTTGCCGTCGCGGTCCTTCGCCTCGACGCGCACGGAGGCACCGCCATCGCCGTCGCGCGCAACATGCGCAACCACTGCCCATCCTCGCGTCGCCTGCGCACGCGCCGCCTCGATCTCATTGCCGTAAGCGAGACTGGCGGCATACGGGCTGTCCACTTCCGTACCAGGCAAGGTCTCGATGGCCAGCTTCATCATCACGACATTGATGCCGATGATCAGACCGAAGAACACGATCAGACAGATCAGAACAAAGCGTCCGGTGATCGGACGTCCGGGTGCGGTCGTCGCCGAAGCATCACTCATGACAGTCTCCTTCATGGCATTACAAAATTATCGACGGCAGTAGCAGTCTCGCCGCTCGCGACATCGGTGACGCGCATGGTCAATGGCGTCGAACTGGCAGCAGCAGCCGGCGCGGTCACCAGCACACGCAGCTCTGTGGTGCGATCGCGGCCGACGATGATCTGCGACCGGCCGGAAGCGGCGGTATCTTGCCCGACCACATGCACGGTCGCCGGGGTCAGACCTTCGACATCAAGCGCCACCACACGGTCGTCGCGCTTGTTGAGCAGACGTACGGTGTAGGCGTTGCGGATCGATCCATCGGCGAGACGCACCGCAATCGGATTTCGGTCGTGCAGGACATTGATATCCAGCATCGAGCGGGTCGCGAGCGCATAGAGCATTGCGCTGCCAACCAGGGCGATCATCACCACATAAGCGAGCGTGCGCGGGCGGACGATCCGATAGATCTCGTTCTTGCCTGCCTGACGGCGCGCGATGTTGATGTCGGTGTCATAGGCGATCAGCCGCGTCGGCCGGCCGATCTTTTCCATCACATTGTCGCAGGCATCGATGCAGAGTCCGCACTGGATGCAATCCATCTGCAGTCCATTGCGGATGTCGATGCCGACCGGACAAACGTTCACGCATTGATGACAATCGACGCAGTCACCCGCCGGCTTGCCCGCCGATCGCGCTTCCGCAGACTTCTTCAGCGACATGCGCTGCTCGCCACGATCGTGGCGATAGGTAACGTTGAGCGCCCATTCGTCGGTCAACGCGGCCTGAATGCGCGGCCACGGGCACATGTAGAGACAGACCTGCTCGCGCATCCAACCAGCGAGAAGATAGGTCGTCGCCGTAAGGATCGCGATCCAGATGTAAGCCAGCATCGGCGCCTGGAAGGTGACCAGTTCCTTCACCAGCGTCGGCGCGTCGTTGAAATAGAGCACCCAGGCGCCACCGGTCCACCACGCGATCAGCAGCCAGATCGAATGCTTCAGGGTGAGCTCGACGACATGTTCCAGGGTGATGCCCTTGGCGGCATCCTTCTTGATGCGCTCGCGGCGATCGCCTTCGATCAGGCGCTCGACGGCGAAGAACAGATCGGTCCACACCGTTTGCGGGCAGAGATAGCCGCACCACATGCGACCACCGACTGCATTCATCAGGAACAGCGTGAGTGCGGCGAGGATCAGGAGCCCGGTGAAGATATAGACTTCCTG
>JAEXHR010000018.1 GCA_023449855.1 Pseudomonadota bacterium
CAAGGCGCCCACTTCGTGAAGACATAGTCCCGCTGCTTCACCCGCCCCTCGTGTCAGGCAAAGCAGGTCTCGTGCTGCGCCAGATCGGCCGGCTTGCCGTCGATGAAGCGACCAAAACCCCAGCCGCCTGACGCGGCGTATTTCTTCGAATCCTTCACCATCACCTGCACTGTGGTGGCGGTACCGGGGATGGAGGCGGATTCGAAGTCTGGCGACTGGATGTGTTTCCACGCAAGTTTCACCAGCACCGTGCCATCGGGGAACGGCAGCTTGCCGTCCCGATAGGCCTTGACCGCAATATCGTTGCCGACAACCGCGCGGAGTTCGTTCAGAGGCTCGCCCTCCTGTGCAGGCGCGATCAGCTCCCATTTGCGATAGCCATCGGGAATGCCGACGCCGTAGATCGGCGACAGGTTTTCGGGACTTGTTATGTTGGCCGCGAAGGCCGCCGCCACCGCCGATGACAGGGCACCGGCGGCAAGGCTTGCCAAGATGATCTTACGCATCAACGTGCCATCGCGTCGGCGTCGATGATCGCCTGGGCGAAATCGCGCGGTGCTTCCTGCGGCAGATTATGGCCGATGCCGCCATTTAGCGTGCGATGCTCATACTTGCCGGTGAACTTCTTCGCATAGGCCTTTGGATCGGGATGTGGTGCGCCATTCGCATCGCCTTCCATCGTGATGGTCGGTACCGCGATGGTCGGGCCCTGTGCCAGACGCTTCTCCAACTCGTCGAACTTCGCCTCGCCCTGCACCAGATCCAGTCGCCAACGATAGTTATGAATGGTGATGGCGACGTGATCCGGATTCTCGAAAGCCTTGGCGCTACGGTCGAAAGTGGCATCATCGAAATTCCATTTCGGCGAAGCCAATTTCCAGATCAGCTTGGCAAAGTCGTGCCGGTTCTTGTCGTAACCGAGCCGGCCGCGCTCCGTGGCGAAATAGAACTGATACCACCATTCGAGCTCTGCCTTCGGCGGCAACGGCATGCGCCCCGCCTCCTGGCTGCCGATCAGGTAGCCGCTGACGGCGACGAGCGCCTTCACGCGCTCCGGCCAGATCGCGGCGAGGATGTCCGCTGTGCGACCGCCCCAGTCATAACCGCCGACCACGGCCTTCTCGATCTTCAGCGCGTCCATGAAGTTGATGATATCGGTGGCCAGCGCCGCCGGCTGGCCGTTGCGCAGTGTCGCGTCGGACAGAAAGCGCGTGTCGCCATAGCCGCGCAGATAAGGAATAATGACGCGGTAACCGGCGGATGCGAGCAGTGGTGCGACGTCGACATAGCTGTAGATGTCATACGGCCAGCCATGCAGCAGCAACACGATCGGCCCATCCGCCGGGCCATCCTCGGCATATGCAACGTTCAGCACGCCTGCATCGACCCGCTTCAACGGCTTGAAGGTTGTATGTGTGCCGCGCTTGATCGCCGGCAATTTTTTACCGTTCTTGGCACCTTGCGCTGCCGCAGCGCCGATGCCGCCGAACTGAGCCGCAGCCAAACCGAGAACGGCAGCGCCGAGCAGGCTGCGGCGGTTGAGTTGATTGTTGTCGCGATTGTCGTCGGTCATGATGGTGCTCCAGGCAATGACGGCTGCGGCCGTCGATGTGCGGACCATGCTTCGCCATCGCGCCGCGCGCTTGAAGATTTCTCCGATTTTCCGTTGAGAATACCGTGATTTGTCGTTGAGACGGCATGTGCTAGGGACAGACCCGCGCATACGCGCCTGGCGCAACAACAGGTATTGGACCTCTATCTTGCTGTTTCGGTTCGACGAATTCGTCCTCGACACTGACCGGCGGGAACTGCGGCGGGGCACGAATACGGTGGCAATGGAGCCGCAGGTGTTCGATGTGCTCGAGTTCTTGATCCGCGCGCGCGACAAGGTGGTGAGCCGCGACGAACTTGTGGCGGAAGTCTGGCACGGCCGCATCGTCTCCGAGGCGACGCTCAGCAGCCGGGTCAATGCAGCCCGCGCTGCCATCGGTGACAATGGCGAGCAACAAAGGCTGATACGTACCTTGCCGCGCAAAGGCGTCCGCTTTGTCGGCGAAGTGACTGACGACACAACTTCTCCCTCTTCGCCGGTAACAATCGCCGCTACCACTGCACCGCTGCCTGCCAACGCCGAACCCGACGGTCTTTCGATCGCGGTGTTGCCCTTCAACAATATGAGCGCCGATCCCGAACAGGACTATTTCGGCGACGGTATCGCCGAAGAGATCATCACCGACCTGGCGCGTTGCAGCGGACTGTTCGTGATCGCGCGCAATTCGTCCTTCACCTACAAGAACAAGCCCGTCGATATCCGCGAGGTCGGGCGCACGCTCGGCGTGAACTATGTGCTCGAAGGCAGCGTCCGCCGCTCCGGCGAACGGCTGCGCATCATCGCGCAGCTGATCGACGCGCGCTCCGGCACGCATTTGTGGGCAGACCGCTTCGATGGCGATCGCAACGACGTGTTCGATCTGCAGGACCGCATCACCGCATGCGCCGTCGCAGCCATCGAGCCGACGCTGCGCATCGCCGAGATCGAGCGACACAGGCATGACCGGCCGAGCAAGCCCGACGCCTATGATTTTCTGCTGCGCGCATCCGCCCATGAACGCGACTTCACGCCGGACGGTATGAGCGCGGCGCTTGAGTGCCTGCATCAGGCGCTGGCGCTCGATCCGGGTTACGCGCCCGCGATGGCGGCCACCGCCTATTGCCACGCACAGCGTCATTTCCAGGGCTGGATATCGCAGGATGGCGCGCATCGCAGCGAAGGTCTTGCATTGGCGCAGCGCGCCGTCGAGCTTGCGCCCAACGATCCGCAGATCCTCTGGATGGCGGCTTTTGCCATCTGGAATCTCGCGGACGCACCGAATGCCAGGGACACGGCGATCGAACTGTTCAACCGCTCCCTCGCCATCAATCCGAATTCGGCCACCGCCCTTGCCCTCGCCGGCTGGATCGAAACCATGCGCGGACAGCAGACCGCCGGCCGCGCCTTGCTGGAGCGCGCGCGGCGCCTCAATCCGCTCGATCCGCATGGCTGGTTCGTCTGCGGCGCGCTGGCCATCGCCGCGATCATCGACGGGGACTATCGGGAGGCGATCGGCTGGGCCGACAAGGCACTGGTGCAGAACCGCCGCTTCGCTGTCGCGCTGCGCGCGCTGGCGGTGGCGCTCGTGAATGTCGGCGAGCATGAGCGCGCCGCACAGGTGGTGGAGGAATTGCTCACCATCGAACCGGAGCTCACAGTCTCCGCCTTCTTCGCACGCATTCCCTTCCCCGTCGCCGCGATGGCGCAGACCTATGCGACAGCCCTGAAAGCTGCAGGACTTCCGGAATGACCGTCCGTCCCATCGTGCGTTATCCCGATCCCCGGCTCGCGGTGCCGGCGGCTGATGTCACCGACTTCGGCGAAACGCTGCGTATCCTCGCCGGCGATCTCGGCGACACCATGCATGCAGCGCCGGGGATCGGCATCACCGCGCCGCATATCGGCGTATCGCTGCGTGTGGTCGTGCTCGATCTCGGCGACGGCGTGAGGACCTACATCAATCCGGAGATCGTCTGGGCTTCGCCAGAGATGATCATGCATCAGGAAGGCAGCGTCTCGATGCCCGGCGTGAATGACGACATCCAGCGTCACGCGCGCGTGCGGATCTGCTATCGCGATCTGGACGGCAACGCGCAGGAGGAAGAAGCCGACGGACTGCGCGCCGTCTGCCATCAGCATGAAATCGACCAGCTGAACGGCATGTTCTGGATCCAGCGCATGTCGCGCCTGAAACGCGACCGGCTGATCAAGCGGTTCGAGAAGCTGTCGCGCAACTAGCACGCACCGCCGCCCCTGCGGCGTGACATCAGGCGGAACCAGGGCGTGACGTGGAACACGCTCATCAGGACATACATCACGGCCATCCCGCCCAATGGCGATGCGCGCGACGCCGAGCAGAGCATATCGGGCGAACCGCCATCGAGAAATCCCGTCAGCAACGCCATGGCGGCAAAGGATGGCGCCGCGGCCAGATGCAACCAGTCCGCGGCTCCGAGCATGACTGCGTGAGCATCATGATGGCTCGGGCGAGATACGTATCTGTTCAACAGACTTTCGCTCATTTTTTCTCTCTCACGGTTGCTTGCCCCGAGATCGATAATCCGGACCGCAGGACTACGCGCCGTCTTTCCGGAACGCCGCCTCACCTGCGGTCGACACCTCGACCCACCTCTTGTCGGGCGCAGCATCGGCGACATAGTTGTCGTGCCAGTTCCACCATTTGTAGGTCGGCGTCTGCGGATAGCCTGCAGGCGAGTCCTCCCAGACCTCCTGCCGGCCGAGCGGCGTCGCGTCGAGATAGCTCCAGGTGCTTCCCATCGCCTCGTCGCCGCGGCTGTTGATGAAGTAAGTGCGGAACACGCGGCCGTTGTCGTTGAAGAACACGTTGTGGCCGTGCCACTCGCTCACACCGAAATCGGCGTCGAAACTGTCCGTGATCGTGTACCAGGGCATCTCCCAACCCATCCGCTTCTTCAGGCGCGCGATGTCCGCCTGCGGTGCCCGCGAGGCGTAGACGAGCGTGGTGTCGCGGGCATTCAGATGAGCGAGATGGGCAACCTGATCAGCCCCAAGCGAACAGCCGCGGCAAGCGTGATCGGGCCAGCCGAACACGCCTGGCTCAAAGAAGGCGCGATAGACGATCAACTGACGGCGGCCGTCGAACAGGTCTGGCAGGCTGGCTCGGCCATCGGGCCCTTCGAACGCATAGGCCTTCTCCACCGCCATCCACGGCATCCTCCGACGCTCCGCGGCCAGCGCGTCCCGTGCGCGCGTGAAGACCTTTTCTTTCATCAGCATGTCCGCTCGCGCGGCCTCCCATGCCTGCTGCGAAACAATCGGCGGTGTTGTCATCGGTGTCGTCATGGCGTTCTCTCCACATTCGTCCATCGTCATGCGTTCGGGGCACGACTTGTCGGTTCATCCATGTGAGGTAGATTAGGGCCGGACGATGCGAGGGCGGGAGTGACAAGTGTGGCGGGATTCAGATGGACTCGCTGATTACCGCCGCAGGGCGTGCGCTCGCCGCAGGTGACCCGCTCGGCGCCCTGAAGCGCATTGCGCTCCGCGATGATGCCGAGGCGCTTGCCCTGCGCGGCATCGCAATGGCCCAGCTCGGCGACTTCGCACGTGCGAAAGATCTCGTGAAACGGGCCGCGCGCGGCTTCGGGGCGAAGGAACCTGTGGCGCGCGCGCGGTGCATCGTCGCCGAGGCAGAGATCGCACTCGTCTCGCGCGATCTCGGCTGGCCCAGCAAGGCGCTCGATGCGGCGCGGCGGACGCTCGACGCTCATGGCGATCGGCTGAACGCGACCTATGGCGGTTATCTTGATGTCAAACGGCTTCTGCTCATCGGGCGTCTGGACGAAGCCGAGCGGAAGCTCGGCGCTCTCGATCCCGCCCCCTTCCCGCCCGCTTTGCGCACCGCCCATGCATTGGTCGTCATGGGCATCGCCATGCGGCGGCTGCAGGCGGCCGCTGCCCGCGATGCTCTGGCCGAGGCGCGGCGTGCAGCAGGACTCGCCCGCATCCCGGCGCTGACGGCCGAAGTCGATCACGCATCAAGCCTCCTCGAGGCTCCCGCCGCACGCCTGATCGCGCGCGGCGACACAAGAGCGCTTCTGCTCGACGACGTTGAAGCGTTGCAAGACTCGAAAGCCATTGTCATCGATGCCTGCCGCCACGTCGTTCGCCACAGGACCACAGTGCTGTCGCTGGCCACACGTCCGGTTCTGTTCACGCTCGCACGCACGCTCGGCGAGGCATGGCCCGCGGATGTCACGCGAGCAGCGCTGCTGGCGCGCGCCTTCGGCGCCAGACATGCCGATGAATCGCATCGCGCACGGCTTCGCGTCGAGATCGCACGCCTGCGCAAGGTGGTTGCACCATTCGCAGACGTGAACGCGACCAAGCTCGGTTTCGTACTGGCGCCGCGCATCGCGCGCGAGGTCGTCGTGCTGGCACGGCCTGTCGAGGAAGAACACGCCGCCATCCTGGCCCTGCTGGCCGATGGTGAAAGCTGGTCGAGTTCGGCGCTCGCGCTGGCACTCGGAGCAAGCCAGCGCAGCATTCAGCGGACGCTCGAAACTCTGGCGGCCAGCAACAAGGTGCAACCGCTGGGCCGCGGCCGGGCGCGCCGCTGGACATCGCCTTCTCTGCCGGGACTCGCGACGATCTTGTTACTCCCGCCGCCGCTGCCGGATCACTAGGGTCATCGCCAGTGTCACGAGGGAAACGCTCATGAAAACATCCGCAGCAGAGATCATCCGTGAATATGGCCCCTTCGAGGGTGCCGATGGCATACACGGCGTCACCTATGACGGCCGGCATGTCTGGTTCGCTTCCGGCGACAAACTCAACGCGCTCGAACCCGAGAGTGGCCGGACGGTGCGCAGCATCGCCGTCGCCGCCCATGCCGGTACGGCCTTCGACGGCAAGTATCTGTTCCAGATTGCCGAGGATCGCATCCAGAAGATCGACCCGCAGACCGGCCGCGTGCTCGCGACAATCCCGTCGCCTGGCAATGGCGGCGACTCCGGCATGGCCTGGGCCGAAGGCGCGCTGTGGGTCGGCCAGTATCGCGATCGTAAAATCCACCAGATCGATCCCGACACCGGCAAGATCCTGCGCACCATCGAGAGCAACCGCTTCGTCACCGGGGTCACCTGGGTCGACGGCGAACTCTGGCACGGCACCTGGGAAGACGACGCCAGCGACATCCGGCGGATCGATCCACAGACCGGCGAAGCACTCGAGAGTCTGGCCTTGCCCGCAGGCAGCGGCGTCTCCGGCCTGGAGTCCGACGGGGCGGATCAGTTTTTCGCTGGCGGCGGCAAGAGCGGCAAGTTGCGTGCAGTACGAAGACCGAGGCGCGGGTGATCTATCCTGGAGGAGACCGTGACCATCACGGTGTCGCGTCAGTGACGTCAATTCGACGAGGCGGCGCGCTGCTTTACGTCTTCCCCTGCGGATAGATCGTCTCGCCTTTCCTCAGCATCTCGACGAAGGCCGCGATCCGCTTCTTGCGGCCGGCCTCTGTTTTCAGGTTGTGCATGCGAAAAGCGATTGCGAAGCGGTTCTGGGCGCTAAGCTTGACCAGCATCGCTTTCGCCTTGGGCTCGGCGTCGATGGCGGCCTGCAGATCCGTGGGGATCGCCATATCCTTGCCGCTACCATAGGCGCGGTCCCAGCGACCGTCGGACTTTGCAGCCTCGACATGCACCAGACCGTGCCCGGTCATGCGTTCCTCCTTGATGAGGCGCGCGACATTCTCGACATTGATCTTGCTCCACACGCTCTTGCGGCCGCGTGGCGAGTAGCGCTGCAGGAAACTCTGATCGTCCAATGCTTTGCGGATGCCGTCGATCCAGCCCCAGCACAGCACGACATCGATCGCCTCTTTCGGCGTGATCGACGCAAGGCCGGACTTCAGCTTGTGGATCCTGATCCAGACCTCATCGGCCTTGTCGTGATTCTTGCCGAGCCACTTGTAGAACGCGTCGGCTGTCTTGAATTCACACACATTCGCGGGATCGACCTTGACGGGTGCCATGCTCTCTCCTGACTGCTGCGCGCGGCATCAGCGCGCGTCCAGCCCCATCTGCCAGAAATCCGCTTCCAGGCGCGAGGCCTGACCGAACAGTCTTGCGAGCTCGCCGAAACGACGCTCCGTCATCGCACGCGCTGCGAGATCGTCAAGGTGACGGCGCGCTGTCATGGCGATATCCTGATAGACGTCGCCGGCATATTCGCCGATCCATTCGCGATAGGGATGATCGCCCAGAGCTGCGATGCCATCGGGCGCGAGCTTCCTGCCGATCTCGGCATAACCGATCACGCATGGCGCCAGCGCCACATGCAGGTCGAGCAGATCGCCGGCAGCGCCGCAGTCCAGCACGAAGCGCGTATAGGCGACCGTCGCCTGTAATTCAGGCGCGGCCTCGATATCGGCCGGCGACAGGCCCCAGCGACCACACAGTTTGATGTGCAATTCCATCTCGCCGAGAATGGCCGCGAGCCCACCCTGAGCAGCCTTCATGTCATCCAGCGTCCGGCTCTTGTAGGTCGCCAGCGCATAGGCGCGCGCGAACTGGATCAGGAACAGATAGTCCTGCACGAGATAGGTGCGAAACGCAGGCTCCGGCAACGTGCCGGCGCCGAGCTGGCGGACGAAATCATGATCGACGTAAGACGACCAGTCGTCGATTGCTGCAGCCTTGAGACGCTCGAAAATATCCATCGATGCCGCGCTCACGCGTCGTTATCGAGGCTCACCACCACCGCGGCATTGGCGATGATGATGGCATCGGTGCCGCTTTCGGCCGGAATTTCCAGGCCGCCCTGCACTGCCTTGACTGTCACTGTCCCGTAAGGAAGCTCCTTCGCGACAGCCTCCGTATCGACGGCATCGGGGTTGGGCACGCCGATGGTCACATCGACGAACATGTCCTGCGGCGTCTTTCCGACGAAACGGAAGAAACCGAGGCTGGAATGCCGGATCGCATCGGAGACCGCACGCTTGGCTGCCTTGGTGGCGTCACGGCCATGGACGTCGACGCCCATACCCATCTCGGTGATACAGCGCACGCGTGCCATGTGTCGTCCCTCTTGTCAGGCGAGAATCCGTTTGGCGATCACCCTAAAGCAATCCAAGGACGTACGCGAGAAGGGCGCAACTCCGCTCGAGTTCCGGATCAGGGAAGCGATCGCGCTCGCGGCTCGACACCTGCTGGCGAAGACTCGGCGGGCGCGCCGGGCGCATCTGCCACGGGAGCGGCGCCTGCGGGAACGATTGACATCGGTGGCGCGGGGGCAGCCGCGTCTGCCACGGGAGCCGCGGCGGCAGGAACGCCAGCAATGGGGGCCGTGGTGATCGTCGCAGTTTGCCCCGTCGCTGGAGGCGCGACCGCAGACGCCGCGGCGGGCGGCGCCGGCACGGGCGTTACGATCGCGGGCGGCGTAACTTCAGCGTCCGTTATCGTCGGATTGCAGATCATCATGGTGGCAGCGGCCGCGGTGAGCGACGCCAGACTCCGGAGCTCCGGCGCCTGTCGGGGGTCGCGTGACACGGCGGCTGCCTCATCGCGCAGCCGCGCATTGCATTCGCAGGTCGGCACTCCGCCGGTCGGTGAGCAGGCATCGTGATTCATGCAGGCGAGATCGAGGGCATCGATCGGCGGCTTCCCCGGCCGGTTGCCCGCACCGCAGTAATTGCCATGGATCAGCGTCGCACCATCGGTGGCAACAGCGGGATTACTCCGTAGGCCGCCGCGCTCCTGCGCCTGAAGGGGCGTTGTAAGTTCAGCCGCCCCGTAAGCGATCATCAACGCAGCACAGAAGAAGCGCAGCCATAAAGCGACGCGCGGAAGCTTGAGCATGATTAAACGGTCCGGATGACACCGACCGATTGTCGGCAGGGAACACTACGCACAACGCCGCATTAGGTTCCCCGCCGAGTCTCCCGCACGCTCTCAGACGCGCCCCGCCATCAGCTCCTTCGCCAGCGCCATATAGGCCGGCAGCGTCACCACATCGTTGGCGGCATTGCCTGCGACCGGATGCGACGCATAGCGCGCGATCACCATCTCGGCCTTGGGATCGATATAGATCCCCTGCCCGTAGACGCCGCGCGCCATATAGGCGCCATGTGCATTGTGGGTCATCCACCACTGGTTCTTGTAGGAGGCGCCGGGCAGCGTCGCATAGCCGGCCGGTTTGAACTTCTCGGGATCGGCGCCGCGCTCGATATCCTCGACCACCGAGCTCGGCACGATCTGGCGGCCATTGAACGAGCCGTGATTGCGCATCACCTCGCCGAAGCGCGCGAGATCGCGCAGCGTGGTCGAGAGACCGCCACCTCCGCTTTCCATGCCAATGCGATCAACATGATAATGCGCGTCTTCCTCCGCGCCCATCGGCTGCCAGATGCGCTCGGAGAGCAGATCGCTCAGCGCCGTGCCGCTCGCGCGGCGGACGATGAAGGCGAGCACGTCGGTATTGACGGTCTTGTAGGCGAAGGCCTTGCCGTGCTCGCCCTGCTTCTCCTGCATGCACAGCAAAGCGAAGATATCGGTCGCGCCCTGATAGTCCGGCGGGATCGGCGCCATGCCGTTGGCGCGGCGCAGGCTCCAGACGTCTGAATTCCGGTCGGCATAGACCTCAGTGTATTTCAGCCCCGTGGTCATATCCATGACCTCATGCACACGGGCATCGCCGAAGGCCGTGTCTTTCAGTTCCGGCACATAGTCGGTGACGGGCGCCTTCGGATCGATCTTGCCCTCGGCGATCAGCATGCCGGCCAGCGTGCCGGTGAATGACTTGGTCACCGACATGGCGATATGCGGCTTGTGCGGCTTCAGCGCGCCGGCATAGCGCTCGAAAATCAGCTTGCCCTTGTGCAGCACCGCGATGCCGTCGGCATAGGTTTCCTCGAACATCTTTGCGAAGGTCATCGGACGACCGTCCATGGTCGTCGATGGCACGCCACCGATATCGCGCTCGGCGCGCGGCAGCACAGATGCGCCGCCCGCCCCGCGCCAGACATTCACGGTCGGCACCAGCGAGCGCACATTGCTCCAGGCCCAGCGCAGCTCCGGGAAATTGCGGAAGCTGTCGTCGTGGAAACGGATGATCTTGTCCGGCGCGGGCGGAAAGCCCTTCATCCAGCCGAGGGCATTGGGATCGGTCTCGGCGGCGGTGGCGGGCTGCGCAGGCACGGGGGCGTCGGACATAGGGAGGCTCCAGAGGAATGGAACCTGAAGCGTAACAGGAGAAAATGCCGCGCACATCTCGCAGCAGAGCCTAGCCGCATTCGCCCGCCGCATGTCCGCTCAAACAATGAGAGCGCCCCAATGTCGCTTGGAGCGCCCTCATGACGAATGGATCTCTAGTTAAGCTGGCGCTTACCCGTCACGCCAGTCCCTCCACCCTCAGTAATGAACCGACGCGCCCATCGCACCGGACTTCGGAGGTGCGAACTTGGTGAGGTCGATGCCGACGACGGCAGCCTTGTATTCCTCGGCGCTCGGGGTGCGGCCGAGGATGGCCGACAGCACCACCACCGGGGTCGAGGCGAGCAGCGACTCGCCCTTCTTCTCGGCGGTGTCTTCCACTACGCGGCCCTGGAACAGGCGGGTCGATGTGGCGAGAACCGTGTCGCCCTTCTCCGCCTTTTCCTGGTTGCCCTTGCACAGGTTGCAGCCCGGACGCTCGAGATACAGGATGTTCTCGTACGAAGTACGGTTCGTCGTCTTCGGCTTCACGTCGTCGAATTCGAAGCCCGAATACTTCTGCAGTATTTCCCAGTCGCCTTCGGCCTTGAGCTCGTCGATGATGTTGTAGGTCGGCGCGGCGACAACCAGCGGCGCCTTGAACTCGACCTTGCCCTCGGTCTTCTCGATGTTCTTCAGCATCTGGGCGACGATCTTCATGTCGCCCTTATGCACCATGCACGAACCGACGAAGCCGAGATCAACCTTCTTGGTGCCGCCGTAATACGAGACCGGACGGATCGTGTCGTGGGTGTAGCGACGCGACACATCGGCATTGTTGACGTCGGGATCGGCGATCATCGGCTCGTCGATGATGTCGAGATCAACGACAACTTCCGCAAAGTACTTGGCATTCGCGTCCGGCGTCAGCGCGGGCTTCTCGCCCGAGCGGATTTCAGCGATGCGCGCATCGGCCTTGGCGATCAGGCCCTTGAGCGTCTGGGCCGGATTGTCCATGCCCTTGTCGATCATGATCTGGATGCGCGACTTGGCGATCTCCAGCGAAGAGATCAGCGTTTCGTCCTGCGAGATGCAGATCGACGCCTTGGCCTTCATCTCGGCCGTCCAGTCGGTGAAGGTGAAGGCCTGGTCGGCGAGCAGCGTGCCGATATGCACTTCGATGATGCGGCCCTGGAAGACGTTGTCGCCGCACTGCTGCAGCATCTGCGCCTGGGTCGCATGCACGACGTCGCGGAAGTCCATATAGGGCTTCATGCTGCCCTTGAAAGTGACCTTCACGGACTGTGGGATCGGCATGGTGGCCTCGCCGGTCGCGAGCGCCAGCGCCACGGTGCCGGAGTCCGCGCCGAAGGCGACGCCCTTGGACATGCGGGTGTGGCTGTCGCCGCCGATGATGATGGCCCAGTCATCCACGGTGATGTCGTTCAGCACCTTGTGGATCACGTCCGTCATCGAGTGATAGACGCCCTTCGGATCGCGCGCGGTGATGACGCCAAAGTTGTTCATGAAGCTCATGAGCTTCGGAATGTTCACCTGGGCCTTCTTGTCCCACACCGAGGCGGTGTGGCAGCCCGACTGATAGGCGCCGTCCACCAGCGGCGAGATGACGGTGGCCGCCATCGCTTCCAGCTCCTGTGCGGTCATCAGGCCGGTGGTGTCCTGCGAGCCGACGATGTTGACCTTCACGCGCACGTCGGAGCCCGCATGCAGCACCTTGCCCGGCGTGACGCCGACGGCATTGCGGTTGAAGATCTTTTCCACCGCGGTCAGGCCCTGCCCTTCGATCGCGATTTCCTTGTTGGGCGCGAACACCGGCGTCGGCGTGACGCCGAGCGTTTCGGCGGCAAACGTCTGCAGCTTCTTGCCGAACACGATGGCGTAGGACGAGCCCGCCTTCATGAATTCCATCTTCTGCGGCGTGAAGGCGGCGGCGACGTCCACCAGCTCGTTGCCGGCCTCGTCGCGCAGCTTCTTGGCCTTGGCATCGAGCTTCAGCACGGTGCCGGTGGCGACCGAATATTTCTGCTCGAGGATCGGATTGCCTTCGTTGTTCAGCAGCGGCTTGCCGTCGTCACCGAGCTTCTTGACCCAGTTCTTCAGGTTGACGCCGATGCCGCCGGTGACATCCACCGTGGTCGCAAAGATCGGCGAGATGCCGTTGGTGCCGGCGACGACCGGCGCGAAGTTGACGAAGGGCACATAGGGGCTGGCCTGCTTGCCGGTCCACAGCGCCACGTTGTTGACGCCCGACATGCGCGAAGAGCCGACGCCCATCGTGCCCTTCTCGGCGATCATCATCACGCGCTTGTCGGGATGCGCCTTCTGCAGCGCGACGATTTCCTGCTGCGCTTCCGGCGTGATCATGCACTGGCCGTGCAGTTCGCGATCCGAGCGCGAATGCGCCTGGTTGCCGGGCGACAACAGGTCGGTCGAGATATCGCCTTCGGCGGCGATATAGGTGACGACCTTGATCTCGTCGTCCACGTCGGGAAGCTTGGTGAAGAACTCGGCCTTGGCGTAGCTCTCCAGCACGTCCTTGGCGACGGCATTGCCGGCCTTGAAGGCATCGCGCAGGCGGAACATGTCGGCGTCGTAAAGGAAGACCTGGGTCTTCAGGACTTCACCTGCCTGCTTCGCCAGCGCGGCATCGGCGCCCAGCGCGACATCGAGCAGCACCTTGATCGAGGGGCCGCCCTTCATGTGCGACAGCAGTTCCAGCGCGAAAGTAGGGGTGATCTCGGGGACCACCGCCTCGCCGAGGATGATCTCCTTGAGGAAGGCGGCCTTGACGCCGGCAGCACTCGTGGTGCCTGGGAGCGTGTTGTAGATGAAGAATTTCAGGGCATCGGCGCGGTATTCGCTGCCAGTGTCCTTGATCAGGGCGATGATTTCGCCCGTGAGCGCGCCGTCGTCGATCGGTTTGGGAGCGAGGTTCTGAGCTTTTCTGCTTTCGATCTCAGCGAGGTAATCCGAATAGAGGCTCATCGTCATCCCAACGTCATGAGGTGGTTGACGCTGAAAACGCAGCGCCACCAACCGTTATTGTTAAAACCGGTCTAAAGGCGAGTTCGGCTTCGAGTACGTCAATCGCGCCCGACTGACAAGATACTGCATTGCGGTAAAAATAGTCCTTTAAATTCAGGATTCAACGGTGTGGACGAGCGTGTCGCAGGCGGAGCTTGCGAACGGCGACGCGGTGCTTCGCGAAGCTGGGAGTCGGGCTGGCCGAACTGCGGCAGGCGTCACGGCCAATAGCCCTCAGCCTCCGGTAGAACAATCGGACGCCCCATGCTATATGACCATCTAGATGGTCAGGAGAGCTCGATGAACCCGGTTAATCTCGCGGACGCCAAAGCCCACCTGAGCGAGTTGATCGATCGGGTCGAGGCCGGCGATTCCATCGACATCACCCGCCGCGGCAAACCGGTTGCGCGGCTTACGGCCGTGGACACACCGCGCAAGGTAATCGATGCGTCCCTCCTCCAGTCTCTGACGGCCAACATGCCGCGCCAGACGGAGACCGCGGCCGATCTCGTGCGATCGATGCGCGACGGCGACCGTTTCTGATGCTCTATCTGGACACGTCGCTCATCGTCGCTGCGCTTTCGAACGAGGCGATGACGTCGCGTGCACAGACCTGGCTGGCCGAGCAGGATCCCACGCAGCTTCTGATCAGCGACTGGACCATCACCGAGATGTCCTCGGCTTTTGCTTTGAAGTTGCGAAGTTCGCAGATCAATCCGGAGCAGCGTGCAGCGGCACTGGCGATGTTCAACAGACTGTTGGTCGATAGTCTTACGGTACTGTCTGTGACGGGCTCACACTTCCGAACGGCGGCGAAGTTTGTCGATCAATACACGCTCGGACTTCGTGCCGGCGATGCGCTGCATCTCGCCGTTGCCGCTGAGAATGGTGTCACTGTGCAGACGCTGGATCAGCGCTTGGCTAACGCCGGGCCAGTGCTGGGCGTGCCGACGATGTTGATGGTATGAGCCGCGGCGCAACAGAGGATAGTCAGCGTGTTTCCGGACCCGACAGTGAGATGGCAGGCGTACCCATCAATCATTGATGGGATTGCAAGCCCAATGTTTGTTTTCGATCGAGGTCTCTGGCGCGGTGCTCTACACCTCATCGTAGTGCCGCCCAATCCAGACGACAGAGCCTACGGGATCGAAGTGCCCTGCGAATGCTATGCGGGCTTCGAGGAGATGATTTATTCAGTAACTCCCCATGGAGATACGACGGCAAACTACAGGGGCGATACCTATATCAAAGAAGCCAAGCAGTCCGCCCTCATTACTGCATTCGTCGAAAACGATCCGTTTCAACGCAAGCCACGCCACTACCTTTTTGTCGGTGGGGACTATTGCTACGAGGTGCTCAGCCTTTCGGAGCCTGTCGTTCACGCGTTGGCCAATCGAGACGACGCTTACGAATGGCAACCTTGGAAGTAAGGAGCGGCCGCAATGCGGCTACTCATCTATCTCACTCCCACTCGATCGTCCCCGGCGGCTTGCTGGTGATGTCATACACCACCCTGTTCACGCCCTTCACCTCGTTGATGATGCGCGTCGCGGTCTCGCCCAGGAACTTCATGTCGAAGGCATAGAAGTCCGCGGTCATGCCGTCGGTGGAGGTCACCGCACGCAGGCCGACGACGTATTCGTAGGTGCGGCCGTCGCCCATGACGCCGACGGTCTTCACCGGCAGCAGCACGGCAAAGGCCTGCCAGATGGTGTCGTAGAGGCCAGCCTTGCGGATTTGGTCGATGTAAACCGCATCAGCCTCGCGAAGAATGTCGAGCTTTTCGCGGGTGATTTCGCCGGGGCAGCGGATCGCAAGACCCGGACCGGGGAACGGGTGGCGGCCGACAAAGATCTCCGGCAAGCCGAGTTCGCGGCCGAGCACGCGGACTTCGTCCTTGAAGAGTTCGCGCAGCGGCTCGACCAGCTTCATGTTCATGCGCGCGGGAAGCCCGCCGACATTGTGATGCGACTTGATGGTCACCGAGGGGCCACCGGTGAAGGAGACGCTCTCGATGACGTCGGGATACAGCGTGCCCTGGGCGAGGAAATCCGCGCCGCCGATCTTCTTCGCTTCAGCATCGAACACGTCGATGAAGAGACGGCCGATGGTCTTTCGCTTCACTTCGGGATCGGTGACGCCGTCGAGTTCGCCGAGGAACTGCTTGGACGCATCCACATGCACGAGCGGGATGTTGTAGTGGCCGCGGAACAGGTCGACGACGGTCTTGGCCTCGTCCTTGCGCAGCATGCCGTGATCGACGAAGACGCAAGTAAGCTGGTCGCCGATCGCTTCATGGATCAGTACGGCTGCAACAGCGCTGTCGACGCCGCCCGACAGGCCGCAGATCACCCTGCCCTTGCCGACCTGGGCACGGATTTTCTCGATCGCTTCCTCGCGGAACGCGCGCATGGTCCAGTCGCCGGTGAAGCCGGCAACCTTGCGCACGAAGTTGCGGATGATCTTGGCGCCATCCGGCGTATGCACGACTTCCGGATGGAACTGCATCGCGTAGAACTTGCGCTTGTCGTCGGCGATCACCGAGATCGGCGAGCCCGGCGCCTTGGCGACGCCGCGGAAACCTTCCGGGAGCTTGGTGACGCGGTCGCCATGGCTCATCCAGACGTCGTATTTGCCGCCCTTCTCCCACACGCCTTCGAACAGCGCGCAGTCGTCGGTGATCTCGATGGTGGCGCGGCCGAATTCGCGGTGATGGCCGCCCTCGACGGTGCCGCCGAGCTGCTGCGCCATGGTCTGCTCGCCGTAGCAGATGCCGAGCACCGGCACGCCGGCGGTGAGGATCGACAGCGGCACCGAGGGCGCGTCCTTGTCGAGCACCGAGGCCGGACCGCCGGACAGGATCACGGCTTTCGGCTTCATCTCGGCAAAGGCGGTTTCCGCCTTGTTGAACGGAACGATCTCGGAATAGACGCCGTCCTCGCGCACCCGGCGCGCGATCAGCTGCGTCACCTGGGAGCCGAAATCGACGATCAGAATCTTGTCATGTTCCGCGCCGACGTGGGGCGACGGATCGGTGGACGACGGAGAGGTTTTGCTGGGGGCTGTCATAGCGAGGAATTACGGCACAAGGGCCGGAGTCGCAAGGGCGAGCACAGGGAATCCAAAGCTCGGGTCGCGGGATGGGTAGAGCGGAGCGAAACCCATGCTGGCCGGCGCCTGCGGCAAGCTCGGCCGATGGGTTTCGCTCCTGCGCTGCGCGCCTGCGCTCTACCCCATCCTACGGCTGCGAGCGTTTGATAACACTGACAAAAAATCCATCCGTCCCGGTCTTTCGAGGGGTCATCAGCAGACCCTCGGGCGACTGGTACGCGGCTGCCGCGAAGTCCTCCGATTTGTCCCACAGCGCCGACATCACTTGCTCCGGCGGCACCACCGCGAAGCCGGATTGACGGGCCAGAAATCCCTTCACCTGTTCCCGGTTCTCCTGCGGCAGCACCGAACAGGTGACATAGGCGATCCGCCCGCCCGGCTTCACGAATTGCACGGCGCGGTCCAGCACCTCCTGCTGGTCCTTGATACGAACCTCCAGGGCGCCCAGCCGCATCCGCCACTTGGCGTCGGGGTTGCGGCGCCAGGTGCCGGTGCCGGTGCAAGGCGCGTCGATCAGGACGAGATCGGCGGAGGCGCGGATATCGGCGAGCGGATCCTCGTCGCCCTTGGGCGTGCGGATATCGGCATTGTGGACGCCCGCGCGCGACAGCCGCTCATGGATCGGTGCGAGCTGGCGCTTGTCGGCATCGGTCGCGATGAGCCGGCCCTTGCCCTGCATCATCGCGGCCAGCGCCAGCGTCTTGCCGCCGGCACCGGCGCAGAGATCGATCACCTGCTCGCCGGGCTTGGCGCCAGCGAACAGCGCCGCAAGCTGCGAGCCTTCATCCTGCACCTCGATGCCACCCTTGATGAAATCCTCTTCCGCATGGACGCCGGGATTGCGCGCATCGGCGCCGAGCTCGATGCGCAGGCCGAGCGGCGACCACGGCGTTGCCTTCGCGCCGAGATGTTTCAGCGAAGCGAGCGCCTTCTCGCGGTTGCTCTTGAGCGTGTTCACCCGCAGATCGAGCGGCGCCCGGCTGGCCATCGCCACCGCCTCGGCGACGCGGTCGTCGCCGAACACGTCGGCGAGCTGGCTGTCGAGCCATTCCGGATAATCGCCGGCAATGTGCGCCGGCGCACCGTCAGCGCTGCGCGAGGCAAGCGCCTTGCGCTCCGCATCGCTCAGCGGCGCCGGTGCGAAACGGCTGCCATCACACATGGCCTCAATATCGGCGACATCCATGCCACGTTCGAGCTTGAGCATGCCGAGCACGCGGGCGCGCGAGGTCTCCTCCTCCATCACCCAGGCGCTGGAGGCGCGGCGGCGCAGCACGTCCCAGACGAGACCGGCAATGCCCGCGCGGTCGCCGGAGCCCGCAAAGCGATGCGCGGTGCCCCACTCCTTCAGCGCCTTGGCGGCGGGAATGCGCTGGGTCTCGATGGCGTCGATGACCTCGATGGCGGCAGTCAGGCGGGCGGCGGGCGTCATGGCAAACTTTCAGTCCAGAGAATCGGCGCCGCCCCAGCCTTCCGGCACAAGCCTCACAGCAGGAGCAACATCCGCAGCGCGAAGTAGAACCACATGGCCAGCAATACAAGCGCGCTGGCGATCCAGGCCTGCGATCCCCGGTTGGCGGCAAAGAACCCGGCTCCGACAAAGCGGGCAACCACAAACACCCAGGACAGGCAGACGAGCGCCAGATCGATTTTTCGCAGCGGCAGGCCGAGGGCGATCAGGGAATAGAACAGCAGATCGAGCTGCGGGGCGGTATTCGGCAGCTCACGGGCGTCGTTGCGCCCCACGCCACCGCTCCGCAAGCCGGTGACAAAGAACATGCCCAGCGTAATCGCTACCAGCACGAAGACCGGCAACAGAACCATTTGAACCGACATCGAAATTCCCCTCAGCCCGCCCCGGCCAACACCGGCCGCGGCTTCCGGGGAACCCAACGACGCGCCGGGCAGGTAAGTTCCCGAAGCCATCTGGCTGACATCCGGCAGGACTAGGCTGCCGGCTCACGGAGTGCCCTGCATGACCGCATTTCGCCTGATCCAGATCACCGACTGCCATCTCAGCCCGCGCTTTCCGCGATTTGTCGAAAATTTCCAGCGCGTCAGCGACTATATCGACGCCGCCCGCCCCGACCTCGTCATCAATACCGGCGACCTCGCTTTCGACGGGCCGGGCCATCCCGACGAACTCGCCTTCGCCCGATCGCTGCACGATGCTCTGCCCGTCGCCTGCCGCTACCTGCCCGGCAACCACGATATCGGCGACAACCCCACCCTGGTTGCGCCACCGCCGCGTGAGATGATTACCGAAGCCGGAAGGCAAGCTTTCCTGTCTGCCTTCAGTCACGACCGCTGGCGTTTCAATGCGGCCGGCTGGAGCTTCATCGGGCTCAATTCGCTGATCATGAATAGCGGCCTCGCCTGCGAGGAAGAGCAGTTCGACTGGCTGACGGAGCAACTATCGAGCCTGGGCGGCCGACCACTGGCCTTGTTCATTCACAAGCCGCTGTACCAGAACGCGCCCGACGATCCGGAACTGGTCGCGACCTCAATCCGCTTCGTTCCCCAACCGGCGCGTGCGCGTCTCGTCGAGATGCTGAGCTGCGCCGATCTGCGGCTGGTTGCCTGCGGACATGTACATCAGCGACGCGACTACACATGGCGCGGCATCCGGCACATCTGGGCGCCATCGAGCAGCTTCGTGATCCGATCAAACGAACAGCAGTCGCTGGTCGGCATCAAGGAAGTCGGTCTGGTGGAATACAGTTTCCAGCCGGGTGGCTTCGAAGTGCGCCACAGCCGCGCACCGGGGCAAGTCGATATCGATCTGTTCGAGATGATCGATGAGCGAGGCGAGCCGCGGGCGCAGCAGACATAACAGTCGTCCCGGCCGGTGGCGGGGCGCCGCCTGATTAAGCCGTGTACCGCCC
>JAEXHR010000091.1 GCA_023449855.1 Pseudomonadota bacterium
AACCCCCCCCCCTCCTCCTGCGGCGCCCCCCACCGCGCGGCGTCTCGAAGGATGGCCCAGAGCTCCTCGGCCATCCTTCGAGGCTCGCCTTTCACGCGAGCACCTCAGGATGAGGACTGAGAGCTACTTTGCTGCCAGCTTCCGTAGATGGTTCACGATCCCCGAGAAATCGACACCACCCTGCCCGTCTTTGTCAAAGGTCTCATAGATGCTCTCGGCGTGCGCACCGAGCGGCGTCTGTGCGCCGGCCGCCCTGGCGGCCTCCTGCGACAACTTCAGGTCCTTCAGCATCAAGGCTGCGGCAAAGCCGGGCTTGTATTCGTTGTTCGCCGGCGACGTCGGCACCGGACCCGGGACCGGACAATAAGTCGTCAGCGACCAGCACTGGCCCGAAGAGGTCGATGCGACGTCGAACAACGCCTGATGCGACAGGCCGAGCTTTTCGGCCAGCACAAAAGCTTCGCTGACGCCAATCATGGAAATGCCGAGGATCATGTTATTGCAGATCTTGGCCGCCTGCCCGGCACCGGCATCGCCGCAATGGACGATCTTCTTGCCCATGGCTTCGAGGATCGGTTTTGCCGATGCAAAGGCCTTGGCGTCGCCACCGGCCATGAAGGTCAGTGTCGCGCCCTTGGCGCCACCGGTGCCGCCGGAGACCGGCGCATCCACGGACGGCAGACCCTGCGCCGCAGCAAGGCCATGAGCCTTCCGCGCGCTTTCCACATCGATGGTGGAACAGTCAATCATCAACGCGCCCTTGGACGCCGCCGGGATCACCTCGCTCCACACCGCCACCACATGCTTGCCGGCCGGCAGCATGGTGATAATCACGTCCGCGCCCTTCACGGCGTCCGTCGCGCTCGCTGCCACCGTGACGCCATCAGCCTTGGCTTGCGCGCGCGAAGCTTCGACGAGATCGAAACCGGTCACCTTATGGCCGGCCTTGACCAGGTTGGCGGCCATGGGGCCGCCCATATTGCCGAGACCGATGAATGCAATGCTGGTCATATCCTGCCCTCGTCTGTTTTGATTGTTATCGAATGCCGGCTCCCGCAGTGGAATCCGACTTTCGTTCAGAATATCAGCGCCACATCGCGCGGCGCCAGATAGCGCGCGACGATCTCAGGCGTGACGCCTTTCAGATCGGGCGGCTGCCATTTCGGATTGCGGTCCTTGTCGATGATCGCCGCCCGCACGCCCTCGACGAAATCGGCGCTGTCGAACACCTCGAGCGCAGCGAGATATTCGCGCGACAGGCATTCCTCGAGCGAGGACGACGCCCGCGCGAGGCGGAGCAATTTCAGCGTCACCTTCAAACCGCGCGGGGACTTGTCGGCCATGGCCTTCAACGTCGTCTGCGCAAATTCAGAGCCGTCCTGCTCCAGCGCCGCGACGATGTCCTCGACGCTGTCATGGGCAAAGGCACGATCGATCAGCGCGCGTTGCGCGGTGACGGGACCGGTTTGATCGGGAGCTGAAAAGCTCCTGAGCTGCGCCGTCACCGCTGCGGCATCAGTGCCTGGCACAAGATTCGTCAGTGCTTCGCGCAGTGCCGGCCAGTTGCTGGTGTCGATCAGGACGTCAGCCATGCGGGCGGCCAGCGCATCGGCGCCATTGGCGTTCTGGCCCGTGAGACCGAAATAGGTACCGAGTTCGCCCGGCGCGCGTGACAGCAGCCAGGTGCCGCCGACATCGGGGAAAAAGCCGAGGCTCACTTCGGGCATCGCCATCTTCGTCTTCTCGGTGACGATGCGGTGGCTGGCATGGCCGGCGAGACCCACGCCGCCGCCCATCACGAAGCCGTCCATATAGGCGACATAAGGCTTCGGAAATTTTGCGATGCGCGCGTTGAGGATATACTCCTCGCGCCAGAAAATCTTGCCGAGATCGCCTTTCACTTTGGCGCTCTCATAGAGGCCGCGAATATCGCCGCCGGCGCAAAGGCCGCGCTCTCCGGCGCCTTCGAGGATGATTACCGCGACCGAAGGATCGGCTTCGAATGTATCGAGCGCCGTGACGATCTCGCGCGTCATCTCCAGCGTCAGCGCATTGAGCGCCTTCGGCCGGTTGAGCCGGAGGATGCCTCCCGCGCCCTCCCTGCGGGCGATCAGATCGCCTTCGACCACACCATCGCTCATCGTGCGCCCTCGATCAGTTTGCGCGACACGATCAGCCGCATGATTTCATTGGTGCCTTCGAGGATCTGGTGCACGCGCAGATCGCGCACGATCTTCTCGACGCCGTATTCCGCAAGATAACCATAGCCGCCATGCAGTTGCAGCGCCTCATTGGCGACGTCGAAGCCGACATCGGTGCCGAAGCGTTTGGCCATCGCGCAGAGCATGCTCGCATCGGCATCCTTGCGATCCAGTGCCGCAGCCGCGCGCCACAGGAAGGTACGCGCAGCCTCCAGTTCGGTTGCCATATCAGCGACGCGGAATTGCAATGCCTGGAATTCGTCAAGCTTCTTGCCGAAGGCTTTCCGCTCTTTCATGTAGGCAAGCGACTTGTCGAGCGCGGACTGCGCGCCGCCGAGCGAGCACGCGGCGATGTTGAGGCGGCCACCATCGAGGCCGGCCATGGCAATCTTGAAGCCGATGCCTTCCGCACCGAGCCTGTTGGCGACGGGCACGCGGGCATTCTCGAAGACCACGGCACGGGTCGGCTGCGCGTTCCAGCCCATCTTGCGCTCATTGGCGCCGAAGGAGAGACCGGGCGTGTCCTTCTCCACCACCACCGTCGAAACGCCACCCGCACCCTCGCCTCCCGTGCGCACCATGACGACATAGAGATCTGTATCGCCCGCGCCGGAGATGAACTGCTTCTGGCCGTTGAGTACATAGTGATCGCCATCGATCACGGCCTTGGTGCGCAACGCGGCGGCGTCCGAACCCGAGCCCGGCTCAGTGAGGCAATAGCTCGCCAGCAACTCCATGGTGCACAGGCGCGGCAACCACTTCCGGCGTTGCGCATCGCTGCCATAGCTGTCGATCATCCACGACGCCATATTGTGGATGGAGATGAAGGCCGAGGTGGTCGGGCAAGCCGTCGCCAACGCCTCAAAGATCAGCGCAGCATCGAAACGCGTCATGGCGGAGCCGCCGACATCGTCGCGGATATAGATGCCGCCCATGCCGAGCTCGGCGGCGGCGCGCATCACGTCTTTCGGGAAATGCTTGTCCTCGTCCCACTTCAGCGCGAAGGGCGCGATCTTCTCGGCGGCGAATGCGCGCGCCATATCGCGGACAGCGGTCTGTTCCTCATCGAGAGCGAATTGCATGACGCCCTTCTTTGTTGATTGCGGATCAAAAAGCAAACGGCCCGGCGCATCAAGGAAGCCGCCCGGCCGCTGGCATCGTCTTACTTCATCAGCGGGATGGAGAATTCCGCGCCTTCCTTCACGCCGGACGGCCAGCGCGATGTGACCGTCTTGGTCTTGGTGTAGAAGCGCACCGAATCCGGTCCGTGCTGGTTGAGATCGCCGAAGCCCGACTTCTTCCAGCCACCGAAGGTGTAATAGGCGATCGGCACCGGGATCGGCACGTTGATGCCGACCATGCCGACATTGACGCGGGCTGCGAAGTCGCGCGCCGCATCGCCGTCGCGGGTGAAGATGGCGACGCCGTTGCCGTAGTCGTGATCCGACGGCAGCGCGAGCGCTTCCTCATAGTCATGCGCACGGACGACCGACAGCACGGGGCCGAAGATCTCTTCCTTGTAGATGCGCATGTCCTTGGTGACGTTGTCGAACAGACAGCCACCCATATAGAAGCCCTTCTCGTAGCCCTGCATCTTGAAGCCGCGGCCATCGACGGCGAGCGTCGCGCCTTCCTTGACGCCGATATCGACATAGTTCCTGACGCGCTCGACGGCCTCGGCAGTCACCAAAGGGCCGAAATCGGCGGACGGATCGACCGAGGTGCCGATCTTCAGCGCTTCGACGCGCGGAATCAGCTTTTCCATCAGGCGATCGGCGGTGGCCTTGCCGACCGGGACTGCGACCGAGACGGCCATGCAGCGCTCGCCCGCCGAGCCGTAGCCGGCGCCGATCAGCGCATCCACGGCCTGATCCATGTCGGCATCGGGCATGATCAGCGCGTGGTTCTTGGCACCGCCGAAGCACTGGCAGCGCTTACCGGTCTGCGCGGCGCGGGTGTAGATGTATTCGGCGATGGAGGTCGAGCCGACGAAGCCGATGGCCTTGATGTCCTCGTCGTCGAGGATCGCGTCCACCGATTCCTTGTCGCCGTTCACGACATTGAGGATGCCCGGCGGCAGACCGGCTTCGATCATCAGTTCGGCCAGCATCATCGGCACGCCCGGATCGCGCTCCGAGGGCTTGAGGATGAAGGCGTTGCCGCAGGCGATGGCCGGGGCGAACTTCCACATCGGGATCATGGCCGGGAAATTGAACGGCGTGATGCCGGCGACGACACCGAGCGGCTGGCGCATCGAATAGATATCGATGCCGGGGCCGGCGCCTTCGGTGTATTCGCCCTTCATGAGATGCGGGATGCCGCAGGCGAATTCGACCACTTCGAGGCCGCGCTGGATGTCGCCCTTGGCGTCCGGCACGGTCTTGCCGTGCTCACGCGCGAGGCGGTCGGCGAGCTTGTCGTAATCGCGCTGGGCGAGTTCGAGGAACTTCATCATCACGCGCGCGCGGCGCTGCGGATTGGTGTTGGCCCAGGCGACCTGCGCGGCCTTGGCGTTCTCGACGGCGGCGCGGAGTTCAGCCTTGGAGGCCAGTGCGACCTTGGCCTGCACTTCGCCGGTCATCGGCTCGAAAACATCGGCGAAACGCCCAGATGTGCCGGCGACTTCCTTGCCACCGATGAAATGTCCGATCGTCTTCATGCGTTCCTCCAGAGGGAGCCAATTTGGAGGGGATGTTGATCAGGCTTTGCCGGGTTTGAAAAGGCCTCGAATGCGCAACGGTTTTGCGAAAATGCAAGCCGGCCGCGATGCTGCGCAGCGAGACAAATGTCATGGCCGCGACAATGGGGCAAACGCTCGCGCACAGGGCATTTGCACATGCCGAAATCAGCCCGTGGCCATCCTTCAAGACGCCGCTGCGCGGCTCCTCAGGATGAGGGGTGGAGTATGTGGCGCCATAGAAGACCCTCATGGTGAGGAGCCCGCGTAGCGGGCGTCTCGAACCATGCAGGCTCCACACTCTCCCCATCACCCTGGACGTTCAGCCTTTCTTAGAGGCCTTCTTCGCAGCCGCACGCTTGGCGGCCGGCGGCGCTGCCGCGCGCTCAAGCACCGTGTCGCGACCGACTTTCAGGAATTCGTCGGACACCTCTCCGGAGCCCGCGATCCGCGACATCAGGATGGTGCCCATCATGGTGGCGAGCGCGGCAATCGCCTGCTTGCGCGCCGCTGCGGGATCACCGGAATACTGCTCCGCAGTCATCTCGATCAGGTCGTCGAGCTTGGCTGCGAAAGCGCGCCGTGTCTTCGGACTCTCTCGCGCAATCTCGGCGCCGAGCGCAGGCATCGCGCAGCCATGGCCGGGATTATCCCGGTGCTGCGGCGAGAGATAGGTATCGACGAGATGGGCCAGCCGCTCCTCCGGCGCGAGTTCAGCGATCTGTTGCCGCCGACGCGCAATGGAGCGGTCCATGGCGTAGTCAAACGCCTCGACCACCAGCGCTTCGCGGGAGTCGAAATGCGCATAGAAGCCGCCATGGGTCAGACCCGCCTCTTTCATCAGATCGGCAACGCCGATGCCATGCGCGCCGCGCTCCCGCAGACGCACCGACGCCTTCTTGACGATACGGGCATGGGTCTCGGCCTTGTGCTCTTTGGAGTAACGCATCGGGGTCCATTCCGCCCAAAAAGATGATGGCAATCATATTAATAGCTCTGCGCGGCGCGCGCAACGCGTCCCGCCGGAGGCGCTTGACTTTGTGCCGTCTCGCCGCGGAACCTGCATCACCGAGACCGGCAATCAGCACCGGCATACCAGGCGAGAAACACCCATGCATATGCTCAATCCGCATTGCGGCATCGACCGCGATTCCCGAGGCGTCGTCCGACTGACGATCTGCAATGCGGGATCGCTCAACATTCTCAACACGACGGTGATCAACCATGTCCGCGAAGGCATCGAATCCCTCGCATCGGACCGCGATATTCGTGCGCTGATCATCGCCGGCCAGAGCGAGAAAAGCATGATCGGCGGCGCCGACATCAAGGAGATGGCGACGCTGGATCAGCGTTCAGCGGAGACCTTCATTTCCGGCCTGCGCGCCCTTTGCGACGCGCCGCGGCACTTCCCTGCCCCGGTCATCGCCCGCATTCCCGGGTGGAGCCTCGGCGGCGGGCTGGAATTCGCCGCGGCCTGCGATTTCCGCATCGCCGCGCATGATGCGAAATTCGCCATGCCGGAGGTCAAGGTCGGCATTCCGTCGGTAATCCAGGCAGCGCTGCTGCCACGGCTGATCGGCTGGGGACGCGCCCGCTGGCTGATCATGACCGCCGCCACCATCGACGCACCAACGGCGCTGAACTGGGGCCTCGTCGATGCCGTGGCCGCCGAGGGCGCGCTCGACGCCGAGGTGGAGAAGCTCGTCGAAGCCCTGCTCGAATGCGGCCCGGAAGCGCTGCGATCGCAAAAAGCGATGCTGCGTCAATGGGAAGAGCTGCCGCTGAAGGAATCCATGGACCTCAGCGTCGGCGTGTTCGGCGAGGCCTACCTCACCGGCGAACCGCAAAAGCTGATGGCTGGTTTCATCAACCGCAAGCGATAGCCGAACGGCCCCGCGACAAATCAGGTGGTGCGCCCGTTGTAATTTCCGCAGCGCATCATATGATGATCATCATTCAAGTTGATCCTCATGAGAGGCACCGCCATGTCCGCAGCTTCCGATCCCGTTGCCATTCTATCGGCAGTCCGCACACCGCTCGGCCGCTTCCAGGGCGAGCTGTCCTCATTCAGCGGGCACAAGCTCGGCAGTCATGTCATCAGGAACGCCGTCGAGCGGATCGGCCTCGCGCCGGAACGGATCGACGAAGTCTTCATGGGCTGCGTTTTACCTGCAGGCCAGGGACAGGCACCGGCGCGGCAGGCTGCGCGCGGCGCGCAGCTTCCGGACGCGACCGGCGCCACCACCATCAACAAGGTCTGCGGATCGGGCATGAAGGCCACCATGCTTGGCCACGACATCATCGGCGCCGGCTCTGCCGAAATCGTCGTTGCGGGCGGCATGGAAAGCATGACCAACGCCCCCTATCTGCTGCAGAAGGCTCGCGGCGGTTACCGCGTCGGGCACGACCGCATCATCGACCATATGCTGATGGACGGCCTCGAGGACGCCTATGAGGTCGGCCGCTCGATGGGCGACTTCGGCGAAGCCACCGCCGAAGCCTATCAGTTCACCCGGGCCGATCAGGATGCCTATGCCATCGAAACGCTGACCCGCGCGCGCAAGGCGGTGGAGAGCGGCGCCTTTGCCGCGGAAATCGCTCCGCTGTCCATCGTTGAGAAGGCGGGCAAGCGAGAGATCGCGAGCGACGAACATCCGCTGAAAGTCGATCCCGCCAAGATCCCCAACCTCAAGCCCGCATTCCGCAGCAACGGCACGATCACGCCGGCGGCATCATCGGCCAATGCGGATGGCGCTGCGGCGCTCGTCCTCGCCCGCCGGTCCCTGGCTGACCGCGACGGACTTCCCGTGCGCGCGCTCATCCGCGGCCATGCCACCCACAGCCAGGAACCACAGTGGTTCACCACGGCGCCCATTCCGGCGATCCGCAAGCTGCTCGACAAGGTCGGCTGGTCGGTTGGCGATGTCGATCTGTTCGAGATCAACGAAGCCTTCGCTGTCGTGCCGATGGCGGCACAGCGCGATCTCGGCATCCCTCGCGACCGGATCAACATCAATGGCGGGGCCTGCGCACTCGGCCATCCGATCGGCGCAACCGGCGCCCGGCTGATCGTCACACTGCTGCACGCCCTCGAAGCGCAGGGCCTGAAACGCGGGGTCGCCGCGCTTTGCATCGGCGGCGGTGAAGCAACCGCCATCGCCGTTGAACGTCTCGCGAACTGACTGCAACTTTGGAAGCCGGCGCATAGCGCTCATGCTGGACTAAGGGAACAACGATGATCTCCGGATGGCTTTCGACCGCGCTCGCGCGCCGCAACATTCACTATGGCTGGGCGATGATCGCCGTGACCTTCGTTACGGCCCTCGTGAGCGCTGCGGCCGTCGGCGCGCCCGGCGTGTTCATCGTGCCGCTGCAGAAGGAATTCGGCTGGAGCACCGCCGAGATTTCCTCGGCGATGTCGATCCGTTTCGTCCTGTTCGGTCTGATGGCCCCGTTCGCCGCCGCGCTGATGAACCGCTACGGGCTGCGCAACGTGACGCTGACGGCGCTATTGATCGTCGTCGCCAGCCTGATCCTGTCACTCGGCATGACACAGCTCTGGCAATTGGTCGCGCTATGGGGCTTTGCAGTGGGCGTGGGCACCGGCATGACCGCTCTCGTGCTCGGCGCCACCGTAGCCTCGCGATGGTTCAAAGAACGGCGAGGCCTCGTCATCGGCATTCTCACGGCAAGCGCCGCCACGGGGCAGCTGATCTTCCTGCCGATCCTCGCCAGCATCACCGCACAGGCTGGCTGGCGCTGGGCACTGGCTCTCATGTGCGTGATGCTGGCAATAGCGGCGGCCGGCGTGCTGCTGGTGATGCGCGACCGGCCGAGCGATCTCGACCTGCGCCCGTTCGGCGACACCGGGACCGATCCTCTGCCGATGCCACCTCCGGCCAATGCCCCGATCATGGCTGCGGCACTGGGGGCGCTACGCGACGCCGCAAAGACAAAAGTGTTCTGGATCCTGTTCGCAACGTTCTTCATCTGCGGCGCCAGCACCAACGGGCTCGTGCAGGTGCATCTGATCCCGATGTGTCTCGACTTCGGCATTCCCGAGCTGCAGGCTGCCGGCCTGCTCGCCGCCATGGGTGTGTTCGACTTTGTCGGCACCATCGCGTCGGGTTGGCTGTCGGACCGCTACGACAACCGCTATCTGCTGTTCTGGTACTACGGCCTGCGCGGCCTGTCGCTGCTGGCACTGCCCTTCACTGACTTCACCTTCTACGGCCTGTCGCTGTTCGCGCTGTTCTACGGCCTCGACTGGATCGCCACGGTGCCGCCGACGGTGCGATTGACGGCAGCGCGCTTTGGCGCCGAACGCGCAGGCCTCGTCTTCGGCTGGATTTTCGCCGGCCATCAGCTCGGCGCAGCCACCGCCGCCTTCGGCGCCGGTCTGTCGCGTACAGTGTTGCTGAGCTACCTGCCGGCCTTCTTCGCCGCAGGCGCGCTGTGCATCATTGCTGCCGTGATCGTGCTGGCAATCACGAAGGACAAGAAGGTGGCGGCGGCCAGCTGATCGCGCCCCGGCCTTCCATCTCAAACTTGCCTTCAGATAGGAATTCAACATGCGCCGCGTTGTCGTTACGGGGATGGGAGCGGTGTCGCCGCTCGGCTGCGGCGTGGAGACCAACTGGTCGCGCCTGCTTGCCGGTCAGTCCGGCATTCGCCTGCTTCCGCAGGACATGACAGCCGATCTCGCCGCCACAATCGGCGGTCAGGTGCCGGACATCGCCGATGATCCCGAGGGAGGCTTCGATCCGGACAAGGCTGCGCCCCGCAAGGATCAGCGCAAGATGGATCGCTTCATCCTGTTCGCGTTGATGGCCGCAGACGAGGCCATCGCGCAAGCCGGATGGACGCCGCAGAGCGCGCGCGACAAACAGCGCACCGCCACGATCATCGCATCCGGCATCGGCGGCTTTCCGGCAATCGCCGACGCCGTTCGCACGACAGACAACAAGGGCATCCGCAGGCTTTCTCCCTTCACGGTGCCCTCCTTCCTCGTCAATCTCGCGGCCGGCCATGTCTCGATCCGTCACGGTTTCGAGGGACCTCTCGGGGCGCCCGTAACCGCATGTGCCGCGGGGGTGCAAGCGATCGGCGATGCGGTTCGTCTCATTCGATCCGGCGAGGCCGATGTGGCGATCGCGGGTGGCGCTGAGGCCTGTATCGACCGGGTGAGCCTTGGCGGGTTCGCCGCTGCACGCGCCCTGTCCACGGACTTTGTCGCTCGACCGGAAAGCGCATCGCGCCCGTTCGATCGGGATCGCGACGGCTTCGTGATGGGCGAAGGCGCCGGCATTGTGGTCGTCGAAGAATTCGACCATGCGCTGGCACGCGGCGCGACACCGATTGCCGAAGTCGTTGGCTATGGCACCACCTCCGATGCCTTTCACATGACCGCCGGGCGCGAGGATGGTGACGGCGCCAAACGCGCCATGGAGATCGCGCTGACCCAAGCGGGTATCGCACCAGGCGACATTCAACATCTCAACGCTCACGCAACCTCGACGCCAGTCGGCGACCGCGGTGAAATCGAGGCGATCAAGACAATCTTCGGCACGCGTGGCAGCGTTGCCGTCAGTTCCACGAAATCAGCGACAGGCCACTTGCTCGGAGCGGCGGGCGGCCTCGAAGCGATCTACGCCATTCTTGCATTGCGTGACCAGATTGCCCCCGCAACGCTCAATCTCGAGCATCCGGACGAGGCCGCAGACGGGATCGACCTGATCCGCGGCGCCGCACGGCCGATGCCAATCGAGCACGTGCTCTCGAATGGCTTCGGTTTCGGCGGCGTCAATGCGAGCATCGCGCTCCGGCGTGTCTAGACTGGACGGCTAGGGCCGCATCATCAGTCTCGCTGGACCGGGCGTTCGCAACGGCTCGGCGAGACGCGCGAACTCGCACAGCAGCGAGCGCGTCTTCAGCGGATTGATGACCTCCTCCACCCAGAACTTTTCGGCCGAACGGAACGGCGAGCGCAGCTTGTTGAGCCGCTCCTCGATCTCCTCCAGCTTTGCCTTGGGATCGTCCGCCGCGTCGATCTCGGCGCGATAGGCCGCCTCGATGCCGCCTTCCAGCGGCAGCGAGCCCCAATAGGCCGAGGGCCACGCATAGCGCATCGAGTAGCGATTGGCCGGCTGATGCACCACCCCGGCGACGCCGAAGGCATTGCGCAGGATGATCGTGCACCACGGCACCGTGCTCTGGTTCACCGCCGCCATGGCACGCACGCCATAGCGGATGGTCGCCTGCTTCTCGGCTTCGAGGCCGACCATGAAGCCGGGGCAGTCCATCAGATAGACCACCGGCAAATGGAAGGTCTCGGCGAGATCGACGAAACGGATCACCTTCTGGCAGGCATCCGCAGTCCACGAACCACCGTAGTGGAATGGGTCGCTTGCCAGCACGAGCACGGCGCGACCGTCGAGACGCGCAAAGCCCGTGATGACAGGGCGGCCGAAATTCGCCGACATCTCGAAGAACGAGCCACGATCGACGACGGCGTCGATGATCGGGCGCATCTTGTAGACCTGCTTGCGGTTGCGCGGCACCGCATTCAGCAGCATCTCCTCCGCTCGCTCAGGATCGTCATTGCAGACCGTGGTGGGCGGCAGTTCGTAGACCGACGACGGCAGATAGGACAGGAAGCGCCGCGCGCAGGCGAAGGCCTCCTCCTCCGTATTGACGGCATGATCGACGCCACCGGCGCGCGTCTGAATATCGGCGCCGCCGAGCTCTTTCTTGTCGAGTGCAGCACCAAGACGCGCCACCACCGGCGGCCCCGCGACGAACATCGCAGAACTCTTGGTCATCACCGAATAGTGGCAGGCAGCCAGGCGCGCCGCGCCGAGACCGGCAACGGAGCCGAGCCCGAGACCGACCACCGGCACCTGCGAGAGGTTGGCCGTCGTGTACCAGTACCAGCGCGTGCCGCCGACACCGCCGGGCAGATTGGCTGCGCCGCGGGTCTCGATGGTCTTCACGGAGCCGCCGCCGCCCGAGCCTTCGATCACGCGAATGATCGGCAGGCGCAGCTCATGCGCCATCTCCTCGGCCATCAAAGGCTTGGCGGAGATCGACGCATCGGCTGAGCCGCCGCGCACGGTGAAATCATCGCCGACCACGACGACAGTACGGCCGTCGATCCGCGCCCGGCCGAACACGCAGTTCGCCGGAGTCAGCTTCGTCAGCTCGCCCTTCTCGTCATATTCGCCGATGCCGGAGATGGCACCGATTTCGTGGAAGGTCCCCGTATCGGTCAGTCTGTCGATGCGCTCACGAACCGTGAGCCGGCCCTGGTCATGCTGTCGCTTGACCTTGTCAGCGCCGCCCATCTCCCGCGCGAAGGCTTCGCGCCGGGCCAGGTCGTCGAGTTCCGGCTTCCAGTTCATTCATTCCCTCCGGGAGCAGTTTCTTATGGATTGTTTGGGTCGAGGGCGCAGTGGAAACGGCAGCCGTCGTCAGTCCGCTATCCGCGTTCTGGATCATCACGCTGATCGTGTCGCTAAGCTGGCGAATGATCGGGCCAACCTCGGTCGCCATCCGCTCGTCGTCATACATGGCCGACAGGACACCGATGACCACGACCACATAGGTCTGATAATGCGGCGACCAGATTGGCGCAGCGATACCGGTAATGTGCGGGCTGAGCATGCCGCTGGCGATGACATAGCCGTTGTCACGCAGCGACTGCCGGCTGGCCTCGATCCTGCCACGCAGGATGCTGGCTTCCTCCGGCATCTCACGCGCCATTTCCTTGATCAGCGCGTTGCCGACGTCCTCATCCAGCGCGGCGAGATAGGTGTGGCCAGCGGCCGTGCGGCCCATGGCGATGCGGCTACCCGTGGTCGAATGCAGGCCGAGCGCATGATCGGCGCGCGCATATTCCAGATAGACCATGTGGTGACGATCGGGGATCGTGAAGCCGATGGTGCCGGGAATCTGCTCGGCCACTTCCTGCAGACGCATGCGGATGAGGTTGCGGACCTGAAGGCCGCGCGTCATCGAGGTGCTCATGGCCACCGCGCTCGACCCGATGCGGTATTTTTGATCGCCGGGGAGATAAGCGAGCTGGCCCATGCGGGTCAGCGTATGCGTCAGGCGCGATACCGTCGAACGCGGCAGGCCGCAACGCTTGGAAATTTCGAGATTGCCGAGCCGGGCATCGTGGCCCTCGAAGCAGCGCAGAATGTCGAATGCGCGCGAGACCACCTGGATCACGTCGCCATCGCCCGTCTGATCGCTGGCGAGCATACCCTGCTTGGTGAGCCGTTCCGACCGTCGTCCCATAATGCGCTTCCTCTCGGGCGGCGCTTGTCCGGACGGTCATCATTGACCCTCACAGCGCGCCACCATCCCGTTCCATTGTGCGGAATTAAATTCCACTTGCCGGCTACGCTACCTCACGGAATTTCCCACGACAACACCGTGCTACGCGCAACCCCTCATGCTTTTGGCGCGTATCGTCGCAGCCCCGACACACCCTTCGCGAGCACCGCTCGACGGCAACCTTCCTTGCATCATCCCGAATACTGAGAATTCGGCAGCGCCATGATCGGCAGCATGCAAACAGCAACGTCGTTGCCATCGCCAAAACGCGATGACATGATCGCCTAACAACAAAGGCAATTCGCAAAGCGAATGCATTCGGGAGGGATACATGCGTCACCAGCTCATCGGGCTGGCGTCTATGGCTGTGCTCTGCACTGCTGGCGCCGTTCAAGCCCAAGATGCCAAATCACCAGACATCAAGCTTCCATCATCCATGGCGGTCACGGCCTATGACACGGGCACGGCCGGCTTCAACATCGCCGTCGCCGTCGGCAAGATGATGAAGGACAAATACGGGACGGACGTCCGCGTACTGCCGGCCGGCAACGACGTCGCCCGCATGGCACCGCTGCGCGCCGGCCGCGCCGCGATGTCCTGGATGGGCTCCGGCATCTATTTCGCGCAGGAAGGCGTGTTCGAATTCGGCGCAAAGGAATGGGGCCCGCAGCCCGCACAGGTGACGCTCTCCACCATCGACTGCAACGGCGCCTCGCTCGGCGTCGCAAAGGATATCAACGTCAAGGAGATCAAGGATCTCCGCGGCAAACGTGTCGGATTCGTCGTCGGCTCACCGGCGCTCAATCAGAACTCGCTCGCCATCATGGCCTATGGCGGACTCACCAAGGCCGATGTGAAGCCGATCGAATTCGCAAGTTATGGCGCCATGTGGAAAGGCATGGTCAATAACGATGTCGATGCGGCCTTTGGCACGACGATCACCGGCCCCGCCAAGGAAGCGGAGACGTCGCCGCGCGGTCTGATCTGGCCGTCGATGCCGGCCGAAGACAAGGCAGCCTGGCAGCGCGTCAAGCGCATCGCACCGTTCTTCAATCCGCACATCGCCAGTTGCGGTGCCGGCATCACGCCGCAGACGCCGATCAATCTCAGTACCTATCCCTATCCCGTCGCGACGGTTTACGGCACGCAGAGCGAAGACTCGGTCTATGCCATGACCAAGGCGATGATCGTCAATTTCGACGCCTACAAGGATAACGCACCCGGTGCACTCGGCCTTGCGGCCAAAGCACAGACGATGAAGTGGGTGGTGCCCTTCCATCCCGGCGCCGTGAAGGCTCTGAAAGAAGCCAATCACTGGACCGCAGACGATCAGACCCACAATGACGGCCTGATCAAACGCCAGGGCGTGTTGAAAGCCGCTTGGGACGGCTATGCCAAGGCCAATGCGCCGAAGAGCGAGGGTGAATTCCTCGATGGCTGGATGAAGGCACGCGCCGATGCGCTCGCCAAGGCCGGCATGCCGAACGGCTTCGAGGAATAAACGACGCCCTCGCCCTGCCCGATATCAGCCGCTGGACACCACTCATGACGCCTTCTTCCGAAACCGCGCGGCTGAATTCCGACGTGCCACCGAAAATGGAGCTCGACGACCCCCACGGAGTCGCCGATCTCCAGGAATCCGAAGTAACGCGCGTGCGCGCCTTGCACGGGATCTGGCGCTGGGCATTGATGCTCGCAACGCTCGCGACCATTCTTCTCTGCATCAACCAGCAATTCGCGCTGCGCTTCTTCGTCGACTATACGCAGCTCAACACCGAATATTTCTATCTTCTCATCGCCTTGATGCTGCCTTTCACCTTCCTGATGTTTCCGGGAACACCGAAGGCCAATCTCGATCGCGTGCCTTGGTACGACGTCGTGCTGTTCGTCGCCACTTTCTGCGCAGCGATCTATCTCATGATGAACATCCGCAAGGCCGCACAGTTCGGCTGGGAGTTCGACGGCGCGCCGACGCCTGTGATCGCGGCCGGCCTCGTGATGTGGTTCGTGCTGATGGAGGCACTGCGGCGCACCGGCGGCTGGAGCCTGTTGCTCAGCGTTGCACCCTTCACGATCTATCCCATGGTCGCGGATTCGCGCTGGCTTGGCCCGTTCCGCGGCACGCAATCGACGCTGGAGCAGACCACCGCCTATCACGTTTTGTCCGGCGAGAGCCTGCTCGGCATTCCCATCCAGGCCTTCGCCGATACGGTAATCGGCTTCCTCGTCTTCGGCACAGCATTGATGATGACCGGTGCCGGCAAATTCTTCATCAATATCGCCTTCGCGCTGTGCGGCACCTTCCGTGGCGGCGCGGCTAAGGTCTGCATCTTTGCGTCGGGCCTGCTCGGCACCGTCGGCGGCAGCATCGTTTCGAACGTGCTCACCGCAGGCACCATGACGATCCCTGCGATGAAGAAGACCGGTTTCACCCCGTCCTATGCCGGAGCCATCGAGGCCTGCGCATCCACCGGCGCCGTGCTGGCGCCGCCGGTGCTGGGCGCCACGGCCTTCGTCATGGCCCAGTTCATGAACGTGAGCTATGCCGAGGTAGCTTTGGCCGCCACCATTCCGTCGATCCTCTATTATTTCGGCCTGTTCGCGCAGGTGGACAGCTATGCCGCGCGTCACAAGCTTGAAGGCATCCCGCGCGCCGAGCTGCCACGCTTTTCCGATGCGCTGAAGGACGGCTGGTACTACCTGTTCGTCATCGCGATCCTGGTTGTGATGCTGCTCTACTTCAAACGCGAGAGCCACGCGCCATTCTACGCCACCGCACTGCTGGTGATCCTGCATCAATGGTCCGGCCCGGCGCCCTGGAAAACCGGCAATACGCTCGTACTGCTGCTGTCGATCGCTTTCACCGGCATCATGCTCTGGCTCGATACGCCCAACTCGATCCTGTGGGGCATGTGCATTCTCGCCGCGCTCAACGAATTCTTTCCCGGCAAGAACTGGGGCGGCGCCCGCTGGCTGCATTTCCTCGAACTCAACGGCAAGACCTTCGTCGAGCTGATCGCCATCCTCGCAGGTTGCGGCCTCCTGATCGGCGCGTTTTCGCTCACGGGCGTGATTTCCAGCCTCGCCAATGATCTGCTCAATATCGCAGGCGGCGATGTGTTCCTGCTGCTGGTGATGTGCGCCTTCACCAGCCTGGTGCTCGGCCTCGGCCTGACCACGACCTCCTGCTACATCTTCCTCGCCATTCTCGTGGCGCCCGCGCTGGAAAAGCTCGGCCTCAACAAGATGGCCGTGCATATGTTCATCTTCTATTGGGGCATGCTGTCGTCGATCACGCCGCCTGTCGCCATCGCTTCCTTCGCCGCAGCCGGCATCGCGGGCGCGCCGGCGATGAAAACGGGATGGCAGAGCATGTGGGTCGGCAGCATCATCTATTTCATCCCGTTCTTCTTCGTGCTGAACCCGTCGCTGCTGTTGCAGGGCGCCAATCCCTATCCGGAAGCGCTCGGCCTCACCGCCCTCGCCTGCCTTGGCATCGTCTTCATCTGCGGCGGCATTCAGGGCTATCAGGCCTATGTCGGCGATCTCAGGCGGGCCGGCACGATGGAATGGCCGCTGCGCGTGCTGCTCGTGCTTGGCGGCATCACGCTGGCAACGCCCGGCGGCGGCATCAATCCGCTGACACAATGGCAGATCGTGATGCTGGCCCTGGCGATCCTGGTGCCGACGGTGCTGGTGGCACTGGCATTGGTGAGGCGAGGAAAGCCGAAGCTGGCGGTGTCGTGAATCTGTAGGATGGGTGGAGCGCAGGCGCGTCAGCGCCGGAGCGATAACCCATCAGCCGAGCCTGCCACATCGACGGACAGCATGGGTTTTCGCTACGCTCAACCCATCCTACGGGCCTGCATTCAAAACTCTTCCGGGCATGGATCGATGATCTTCCACAGCTCCATGCCGTTTTTGACCTTCTTCATCTCCGGCGTGAGGCCGCCATTGCGGGAGAGCCAGTCTTTCACCGTCGCCGGATAATAGGACATCAGGTCCGAGGTGCCCTCGTAGCTGATGACTTTCATGCCGAAGGTGAAGGACTTGTCGTAATAGGCCTGATGGAAGCCGAGGCTGGCGCGTGGCGTAACGCAGACCTTGTTCAGCGGCACGATGCCGAGCACCAGGGTGCAGGCCGAATTGCAGATACCGTCGATGATCACCCGCTCGCGACGATCACGGATGCGCTCATACTTCGCCTTGTATTCCTCGACATAGCCGCCGTGGTCGCGCGTGATGCGCAGATCGGCATGCGCGGGCGCGACGAAGAGCACCACCAGCGAAGTCAGCAGAGGCAGCAAGGAAAGGCGCATCGGGCCACGGAACCGGTAAGAAAAAATCCCCCAAGACCGCGACCCGATAGGGCATTGGCCTAGCCGTCCGATTCTGGCCGGACAGTGCTATCAATTCGTTAAGCATCCGCTTTGAGCGAAAAAAAGGCAGGAACTGGTCCTGCCTCATTTCGTCTAGCCGTTGAGGAACATCCGGTAGACCGGATTGTCCGTCTCGTCCTCATAGGGATAGCCCAGCGCATCCAGCCGCTCGCCCATCCGGCCACGGTCGGCCGCCGGAACCTGGAGACCGACAAGAATGCGGCCGTAATCGGCGCCGTGGTTGCGGTAATGGAACAGCGTGATGTTCCAGTCCGGCTCCATCTGGTCGAGGAATTTCAGCAAGGCTCCTGGCCGTTCCGGGAATTCGAAGCGGAGGATCACCTCGCCCTTCAATTCCGGCGGCGCGCGCCCGCCAACCATATAGCGGATATGCAGCTTCGCCGTCTCATCGGCGCTGATGTCGAGCACCTTGTAGCCGAGATCGCGCAGCTGCTCGATCAGCTTCGCCTTCTCCTGCCGCGCATCGGTGAGCTTGATGCCGACAAAGACATTGGCTTCCTTCGCTTCGGCATAGCGATAGTTGAATTCTGTGATGACCTGATTGCCGATGGTCTGGATGAAGCGGCGATAGCTGCCTGGCTTTTCCGGGATCGTCACACCGAGCAGGATTTCGCGCGCTTCGCCCACCTCGGCGCGCTCTGCCACATGACGCAGGCGATCGAAGTTCATGTTCGCGCCGCTGCAGATAGCCACCAACGCACCGGTGCGCTTGGCGTTCGCCGTGGCATAGGCCTTCAGCCCGGCGAGAGCCAGCGCGCCCGCAGGCTCGGCGATCACGCGCGTATCCTCGAACACATCCTTGATCGCCGCGCACATCTCGTCGGTATCCGCCGTGATGACGTCGTCGAGCAGCTCGCGGCACAGGCGGAACGTCTCGACGCCGGCCTGACGCACGGCCACACCATCCGCAAACAGACCGACGCGATCAAGCACGACGCGATCACCCGCCTCGATCGCCGCCTTCATCGAAGCCGCATCCTCGGGCTCGACGCCGATCACTTTCGTTTCGGGCCGCAGGAATTTGATGAAGGAGGCGATCCCCGAGGCAAGCCCGCCGCCGCCGATCGGCACGAACACCGCCTCGATCGGATCGGGATGCTGTTGCAGGATCTCCATGCCGACAGTGCCCTGCCCGGCGATCACATCGGGATCGTCATAGGGATGCACGAAGGTCAGATTCTGTTCGGTCTCGAGCTTGCGCGCATGCGCGGCGGCTTCGTCGAACGTATCGCCGATCAAGACAGCATTGCCGCCCCAATAGCGGACCGCATCGACCTTGATCGGCGGCGTCGTCACCGGCATCACGATGGTCGCCTTGATCCCAAGCTTCTGCGCCGAAAGCGCAACGCCCTGTGCGTGATTGCCGGCGGACGCACAGATCACGCCGCAGGCGCGCTGCTCGGGGGTCAGTTGCGCGATACGGTTATAGGCGCCGCGAATCTTGAACGAGAATACCGGCTGCAGATCCTCGCGCTTGAGCAGCACCGGGCTGCCAATACGGGCGCTGAGGCGCACCATCTTGTCCAGCGGCGTCTGCACCGCGACGTCATAGACGCGGCTGTCGAGTATCTTGCGAACGTAGTCGGTCACGGCGAAGTCCTGAAACTGGTGCCACGCAATCAGCGCGGCGAAACATCGGGCCGAGATGGGCACCGAAATGCGAGGAAAATCAAGCCCGTTCTGTAGATTGACACCTATGACGGGTGCAATCGGTAAGAACCTGCAACGATTTTCGGACGATCAGACGCCTCCCTTTCCAAGCTGACCGGCGCATGAATATGCCACGAATAGCGGCCCGCATGCTCTCATCGACCGAACGGATAGCGACCCGGCATCTGCGAGACGCGGAAGGCAAGGTATGGGCCGATCAGGCTTGCTGCAGCGACCTCGCCGGCTCCGCGGCGCTCACCGTCTGATCCCACGGACAGGCCATGGCGAAGACCATCCAGAACAACACGCCGATTTCGCCCGAGGCGATGCTGGTCAGCGGCATATGGATGAGCAACGCGCCAAGCGCGAGCGAGCCGAGCACGACGCCTTCCCGCGTCGGCATCCGCCACGCCGCCGAGACGCTCCACAGCATCACCCAGATATAGGCGGCCAGACAGATCATCCCGACCGGGATGCCCAATGTCACCCAGCTGGCGATGATCTGGCCATCGATCGGCATGGCGCCGGCCACACCGACATCGGTGATGGTGAAGCCGGCGCCCCACAGAAAGCTGTCGGGCGCGTTCCACAGCGTGACGAATTCTTCGAGGCGCTCGGCGCCGCTGCCGTCTTCGGAACCGCTGCCGAGCGACTGCAGCCGCGTGGTGATGACATCACCGAACGGCGTGAACAAGACGGCGCAGGTGGCCGCGACCGCGATGCCGACGCCGGTCGTCACCGCGCGGACCCGCGTTGCCGCGAACACCATGCAGAACAGCACGCCGAGCGCGAGCCCGAGCCAGCCGGCACGGTAGAGCGACAGCAACAGGCCGAGCGCTGCCGGCCCCATGGCCAGCAGCGACTGCCAGCCGGGCCGCAGGAAGCCGAGCAGCAGCAGGCCGGTCGCAGTGAACGTGCCATAGGTGGCCGGGCCGTTCATGGTGCTGAACACGCGCACCATATAGGGCAGCGGATAACCGGCCGAGGTGATGCTGGCATAGTTCATCCAGAACCGGTCCCAGGCCGGCGGATCGACATATTGCCAGATGCCGTAAAGCCCCGTGATCGGCAGCACGACGAAGAAGGCGCCGGCCATCGCATTGACGAGCTCGCCGTCCGATCGGGCGCGCAACTGCAAGGCGACGGCGTAGAGGACCGGCGCGCTCCATTTCAGCGCGCCATTGGCGGCGTTGAACCAATCGTTCTGCAGCATCGACGCCGCCGCGGCATAAGCGGTGCAGAACAGGATGATCACCGGCGCGATCAGCCACGGATTTCGCGGTCGCTCCTTCAGCGACAGCCACGTCCAGATGCTCGGCAGCGGCATCAGGATGAACAGCAGCGGGCCGATCAGCATGATGCTCGACTGGTCGAAGCCGATCGTGACATCGACGAAGCGCCGCACGAACGGGGTGAAGGCGAACAGCATGATCGCCGCCTGCACATGCGCTGCGGCGCTCTGCCGCCACGCATACCAGCCTGCCACTGCGCACCCGGCCACGAATAACGGCCGCGACAGCGATCCCAATGCCGGCCCGATCGCAATCGTCACGACGAGCAGCAGCACGGCCGGCAGCCATCCCGCCAACAGCAGCCCGAGGAGACGCGATGTGAGTCGGCCCTGATTCATGCCGTCAGACTATAACGATCCACGGATGCGCTGAAGGCAGGCGTGCTGCTGATCGATTGTGGCGGGAGGCCCGATGATCCGTCCGCCCAGAGCTCGGATCAAGCGAGCTTTCACAGGGATCGGCTAAGCATCTGATCTTATTGGCGCACTCGGAGCGATTCGAACGCCCGACCCTCGGAATCGAAATCCGATGCTCTATCCAGCTGAGCTACGAGTGCACGCGAGGGCACCATAGTCATCGCGACCACAAAAGCTAGCCCTTTCGTGCCCCTCTCCTTCGTATCCAATCGCCTCCGGATTCGATCGCTGCGCCCCTCGGCATTGAGTTTGCTCGTCCAAACAGGTGACGAGACGCGGTTTCCGCGTGCGGCGAAAGACGCCAGTCCCGATGGACTGGCGTTCGCCATTTCAAGGTCTCGGATGCTGGCCAGGCTACGTTGCCAAGCCCCCAAGCCTATGGCTGCAGGAGCAGCTTCTTTTCCTCCGCCGAGAGCTCGGTTTGACCTAGCTCGTTCAGGTGACCGGCGCCGACGACCTGGAACGGGCTGCGGGTATCGTAGGTGTGCTGCCGGGAGCCGCTGCGCTTCCTCTGCTCTTCCTCGCGGCGCTGCTGGTCCTGGCTGTCACCGCCGCCATATCCGAGAACTTCGACGATGATGACTGATGGACGCTCGTTCGCGGATGCCTGCGAAGCATCCTTCACCGCATCGGCCGCGGCCTTGTCCTTGGTTTCGACCGTCAGGTTCACCGCAACGGATTCCTGCTTCGGCACCCCCTTGGATTCGCCAGACACCTTGATGTTGTCGATATTGAGCACGAACAGAGCCGCAACGTTGAAGTTGCCGCTGACCCGGATGCCGGCATCGCCGGCATTCACGGTGCCGCGCGGCGCGATCAGATCGACATCACCCGGCTCGACGCCTGTAAAGCCCTCGACGGTGCCGATGCCCGAGCCGCTCATATCGGCCTTCTCCTTGATCTCGGTCACCGTATCAATATTCGTCACGACTTCAGGAGCCGACGGCGTGCGCGTCGTCTTGGCGCCGCGACCAGCGTCGATATCGCCAAGCGTGGTCCAGATCGTCTCATCGCCACCAGCGAAGGTGAGGATGCGCGACCTGTTCACGATCGCATGATCCCGCGCGAAGATATTAATGTTACCATAACCCAGAGTGACCAGACCGTCGCCAGCCGGCACCTGCTTCTGCAGCGAAGCAACCTGCAGGCTGCCACCGGGCGTCATCGTGACGATATCGCCGCCTGCCATGGTGCGCAGATAGATGCTCGATGACGTGATATCGCCCTTCCACTCACTGCCCGGAAAAAGCGTGGCGATCGCACTGAAGCCGCGTTCATAGCCGCCGGGAATGGCTTCGTCGTTCTTGCTGCGGCCGGATTGACGGAGCTCCTGGAAATAGACTTGGCGAACGAAGCGTTGCTGAGTTAGCTCGGGCATCGATTGGAAGACGGACCAAGCCTCCAGTGGAGACAACTCCCGTCCGATGATCGACTTGACGAACGAGACGATACCGGCTCGCGTGAGCTTGCCATCACGAGCGTCGTCGCGGGCATCGGTTAGATAGATCGGAAGCTGTCGTCTATCTTCCGACGCTATCAGATATAAAGGCATTGATGCGACATTGGCGGGATCAAGATACGCGGCAATGAATGCATCATAGGATGGCGTTTTATCCTTTAGGCCTGCAATCAGCTCGATCGACGCACCGTTTTCCGGCAATCCGAGTATCTCGCTGCCGATGACAGGCCGATTGCTGCCGTCGAAGCGGCGGTTACCGGACGTATAGATGCGCGGAGCGTAGATGTCGCGTGACGCAGTGAGCAAGATCGAGCCAGGCCCCTGCACGGTCAGATTGGTGGTGCTGACATCATTCCCGGCATCGAGCCAGCTGACGTCAACCTGGTGCAGATTGCGCAACTCCGCCGTGAGATCGCGGATGTCGCCGCCAGCCCGGATCCACAACTGCTCATTCGCCTTGATCGTGGTGGTGTAGGTGCCGGGAAGTACCCCGATCTTGCCGACCACCGATCCCGATGTCGAATAAATGCGGCTCGGTTCATAGTCATTGGCAAGGAGAAGAGCGTTCGGATTGTCGATCACCTGCGTCCCCCCGTATTGCCCTAGACCGAGAATGAGGTTGGAAATTCCTTGATTCAAGGGAAACAGGGAACCCGTGCTACCCGACGGACGGAACGCCGACGGCATCGCGGCAGGATTATTGCGCGCCATGATGATGTCACCAGTCACGACATCCTTTTCGGCAACGATGGTCAGATCTGCGTTCGTCGCCGGCATTGTCCGCATCTCGCCGGTATTGCTGAAGGCGCCATTCAACGCCGCAATGTGCGTAACGGCTGGATAAATATTCATCGCGTCGCCGGCCTGCGCCAGCCAGTAGCGCCCCGCTGCTGGCTGCCCTCCATTCGGAAAGACCGTGGAAAGTGCCCAAGGTCCTCCCAGCGTAACATCACCGCCGATCGACATCAGCGACAGCGAGGTCCGCTCAGTATAGCTCGTCATGTTGGCGCCATAGTCATAACGCGAGCCTCCGCCTGATCCGAACGGCATCAGCAACATGAGCGCGTCCGCGACCGTCTGTACGGTCATATTGCCCGCTGTCTTGACCTGCATGTCGGTATCGCCAAGAGCCAGGATCGGCGCCAGCGGCAGAAGTTCATTCACGCTGGAAGCGGTGCCGGTACTACGAGTCACGGTTCTCGTGGTCTGGCCGAAGCCGAGCGATCCTGCCAAAATCGTCGCGCTGCCGCGTCCGACATAGTACTGACCGCCATTGATGGCACCGGCCACGTCAACCGTCATCAGGCCGCCATTGCGCATCACGAGCGTCTTCGCTTCGCCGGGTGAGCGACCGCCACGCACCTGGCCGTTGGTCGCCAGCGCCAGAGTGACATCCGTGACATCGCCGCCGGCCGAAAGCGCAATATTGCCACCGCCCAGCGCGCCGATCCCGTGCTGGAATTTGGAATAGTCGACCCACCATGCGCTTTGCTGGGCCGCACTCTGCCAGAGGATCGGATTGTATGCGGGATGGCTGGGCATGCCGATATAGTTGGGGAACATGTTGTCGACCACGGCAACGAAATTACCATCCGCATCGACGCGTCCCTGACGCAGCAACCAGTCGGCGATCAACTGCTGGCGATCTGTCGGGATCAAGGCTTTCACATTGCGACCGGCCTTGACTGAGACGTTGCCTCCGTCGATCCCGTATTCGGGGTTAGCTACCAAGGTGTAGACACCGTTGATCCAGGTATAACGTGGGTTCTGCACGAAATCGTTGAACCCCGTCGTGTCCTTCCGGCCGGCCGTATAGATCGCCGACATATAGTTGGCGAGAGTCACATCGCCGCCTGCACTCACCGACAGATCACCGGTCCCGGTGCGCACCAGATAGCCGTTCGTCGCGTCACCAACTGTGACAGAGCCGGTAGCCCCCGGCGCAAGCATCATCGGATCCGCTGCATTGAGGTCTGCGCCTGCGATCAGACGCAGATCCCACGAGCGCTGATCGTTCAATGCACCGCTTCGTCCGGCCTGATTGAACCCGTCGCTTATATTGGCGAGGATGTTGAGGTTTCCAGCGGCCCGGAGGGTCAAGCCGCCCTCGTGAGCAGGCATGCTTGCGAGGCTCCAGTCCTGACTGACTGTGAGATCGCCGCTGCTCCGGATTTCAACGCCGGGCATTACGGCTACGTTGGTCAGACCAAGACGCGTTGCAATATCCGAGGCATGCGAGGCGAATGCGTTGCTCGCATTGACGGCGTCCTGGATCAACGCAGCATCAACGACGCTCACCGAACCTGGCGCGCGCCAGACGCCCTCCAGCACGCTCGACCGCGCGCCGATGATATTCGCGACAAGGCGATCCACCGCGACATGATCGGGACCAGCGACCTGCATGGCGCGGAAGCGCACCTTGCCTCCCTCGCCGCCGGACACGTCGATATTGCCGCCGCGTATGTCGAGCCGCCCGTTGCCCGCATCCAGCAACACGCGCCCCCCACCGAGCGCCGTCGTCGATGTCGCACGCAAGGACGACGATGCATCCATCACTAGTCCACCGCCACCGACCATGGTAATGCTGCCACCATAGGCCTTCACCGCATCGACGATCCCTGCGACTGTGATCTCGCCAACATCGGTCGCAAGGCTGAAATCCTCAACCTCCGTCACCCCATTAACCACGACATTGCCACTACGCACGCGGAAGCTGCGCGACGTGGTGAATCCCGCAGCATCGAGCTGGCGACTGAAGCCTGCAAAATCGGGCAGTTGCGCGATATCGAGCGTGAACTTGCCGCCGGCGCCCCGCGGGGCGCGCGCATCGATGGCACCATTGAGCGAAACTGTTCCACTCGTCGCCGCAACGGCCGTGAGCGTGCCGGCATTGCCGCCGCCGGTGACCGCAGACAGATCGAGCATAGATCCTGCCTGCACATCGACTCCACCGCCGACCGCGGTAAGCGAGATGCTTCCCGCATCGGCATATTCGACGATGTCGTAGAACGATTTCGCGTAACCGCCGACATCGATCCGCGCACCGGGCGCCAGAACCAACGCGCCGTTTCGCGCATTGAGATTGACGCTACCGCCAAGCGCGTCGATACGCCCCGCGAAAACAATGTTGCTCGCGACGAAATCCCAGCGCGAGCCGAGACTGTCCGCATCGCGCGCCAGCGGCTGCGCGTCAGTGCCGACTGCCAACAACGCGCCCGTGGTGGTGAGCGAATGCGCCGAACCGTTACGCCCGGTGATCACCGGCGTGCGGATAATGACCGAAGCGGAACCCGCATCGAGAGAGCCGCCGGTCTCGCTGACAATGCGCGTACGCCCGGTCAGATCCACGCTCGAAAATCCACGAAGGGTTTTCGCGCCTGCACCGAAAACGAGATTGTCGGCAGAGAGAACGAGCGACGCCTGATTGGGGACGCCCGGTTCAACAAACGTGCCTACCGAGTTGCGCAGGCGCAACGTATTGCCCTCAATGGCCACCTGCCCGGCGGCCCGCGACACGAGCCCCGCGGCGTCCAGGGTTACTGACCGCAACCCGGCCGCCCCGAAATTGACCCCGGCGTAGAAGTCGATGGTCGAATAGCTGCGCAGCGTCAGGTTCTCCGAAGCAGCAAAACGCGACAGCGTAGCGACGTCGAATGTCAGGCCACCAGCGCCGCCCGCACCGAAATTGATGCGACTGGCGCCCAGAGTGATGTCGAGAGCGGCGACCGTCGCAGAGCCGGCAAGTGTCGTATCCCGCGTGGCTTCGACCAGCAGCGCCTTGCCGCCATTGACGACCGCCCCGGCGCGGATATCCACGACACCGCGCGGCGAAGCAGCATCGATATTTGTTCTGGTCACATTGACCGCATCGCCATTCGACAGCCGCATCACCGCGCCGTAGTCCGACGTGCCGCCCGCAGGCGTCATGACGAGGTTGCCACCTCCACCAGCAATATTGCCTTCCGCGGCGATGACACTCCCCTCGTCGACGATCAGAGAATTACTTGACGCCAGAATGAGTTCGGGGCCCGTGAGCGCGCTGCCTGCATCGTTGCGCAAGATCACGCTTTCTGCGGCGACCGTTACCCCCGTCCCTGTATTGGACCCTTTTCGTGTACCGCCAATCAGCAGGCTTTCGGCACCGAGCGCGCTCAGCCGTGCGGTATCGAGAACGAGATAACCGCTGAGATCGCTGACATCGTGGCCGGCACCGGCCAGTACAATCTTGCCAGCCGAGATATCGACCCAGCCACCGCGGCCGTCGCCAGCCCCCTGCGATTGCACGCCGCCGTCGAGCGTCAATTGCTGTGTCGCCTTGAACAGCAGCGAGCCACCGTCCATCGGCAAGCGCGGCGTCACCACGTTGACGCCGGTCAAACGATATTGCGACAGCTTGAACGTTTCGGAAGCGAAATATGCGTTGGCGGTCCGTTCGTTGAACTCCGAATAGCGCCGGATGGTCGATCCCGGCAGCAGTCGCCATGTGGACGATAGTTGGTCGCTCGATCCATCAAATACGTTGCCACGCCGACCGGACATCAGCATCGAACCATCGAGCAAGGTCAGCGAAGATCGAGGCGTATTTCCGGTAGACCCCGCGACCATCTGGATCGCCATCGCACCTGGCAGCAACGCGTAGTTTGCGGGGAGCAATGTATACCAGCCCGCCGCAACACCGCTTCCCCCGTCGAGCCAGACGCGGCTGCCCGTTGTTGTTCCGGCATTGATCGCCGCGGATGCAGATGCCGTGTCCGGGACGATCGCGTACATGCCCGGACGGGTGAGCACGTTGTGCGATCCACCTGTACCGATCACGTGCTCCGATGCGTACAGATCGCCGCCGCCAGCGATACTGATGGATGAACCTGCAGCCATGGAGATACGTGGCGCATCCAACGTGATTTTCTTTTCCGGCAAAGACGAAAGCGTCGTGACCACGGAACCCAGAATGGTCGCCCAATAATCGGTGTCGTAGATAGTTCCATAGGGCAGCAAAAGTCCGTCACCGGACACCGACACATCGGCAGAAGCCCCCATCTTGATGGAATTGGTAGCGGTCAGAGTGATAGCACCGAAGGGAGCCCGGAGCGTTCCGTTGATCTCGATATCGGGTGCGGCAAGCGTAAGCGTGCCGGCGGCCGACCAGGGCGCTGCCGACGTACCGTTCGGCGCGATGACGATCTTGTTCACGGCGGTGATTGCGCCAGTGATTTGCGTGGTCGGATAGATCTGCCCGGCGGCAAGCGTCAGCGTTCCATCGGCGGACATTTGCGCCTGCGTCCCCACCGGCGCATTGAAGCGGATCTCGCCTGCATTCAGATTGGTATTCGCAAAGCCACGACTGGCTAAGTAGGAGGCATCGATCAGCGAGGCATTCAGAGTCAGCGAGCCCGAGGCAGGTGTCGTGTTGGGAACAGCCGCCAACGACTGGCCGGCACGCTGCAACGAGAGGTAAGCCGCCGAAAGTTCTGCACAGGCCCCGTCTGTCGGAGCAACGATCTGCGGCGTAGCGAGTGTCACGCGGGCGCTTGAAAGATCGAGTTTCAAGCCATCGCCGAGCTTGAGCCCGTTTGGCGTGGTGAAGTTTAATGCCGAGAAACCACCATTGGCTATCGCGCCGGATGACACCGTGAGCGCGAGGCTCTGCAGATTCTTGACATTGAACTTGGCAGCCGGCGTGTAGACATAGGCCGATGCAGGTCCCGAACGGGTAGCGGTAAACAAATAGGAATCAACCAGATACGCAATCTGCTCAGTGAGCGCGGCGTTTGTGGTTGACGGCCTGATCGATCCGCCAGCCGCCGCGTCAACTGCGAGACCGTCGACAATCTGCGTCGGTCCAAGTGCGGACTTTGCGAGATTCATGATCGCCGAGCGGATTGTCGCGTTCATCAGAACGTTCGCCGTCCCGAACTCATTGAAGGGATCGAGATCCAACGCCGTATAGCTGTTGCCGGTGAAATTGTAGGCGCCGGTATTTCCTGCAGCAGCGGAAAATACCTTGGTAGACGGATTGTAGTTATATCGTCCGCCCGTGCCGACATAGACGAAATAGCCGATGTAAGTGGGCGTCCCGAACGAATTCTGTCGATCGGCGATGGCCGTGCTGGAATCCTGTACTGACAGTACGCCTCCAGCTGCCGTCGGGCCTCCGGCCCTGCCTATCAACGTGGCATCGACAATCGATGTGGTGTTGGTGGCGAGCGAAATCGATCCGCCATCGCTGGCGAGATCGATCGACTGTGTATTGCGCCCGGCTCCCGTGGTAACGACGCCGTGGCCGCCCGACACATCGATTACCGCGCCCTTCGCGAGATTCATCAAACCGGAGAGCGCGACGGTGCCGCCTTTGCGGACTTCTCCAACCAATGTCTGCGTCTTGAAATCGACGTCGATCAGCGGAAGCCCGCGCGCAGTCAGGCTTGCGGATGACGACAACAGGATGTTTGGTGCCGTAATCGAGATCGACCCCGCCGGAGCGTCGATTGCGCCCTTGATCTGAATACTTTCGTTGCCGGCAGCGCCGGGCGCACTACTGTCCAGCGCGATACTGCCGCCGATATCCGACCTCAGCACGGAGCCGGCATTGACGAAGATTTGCTTGCTGGTCGAGACGCTGAGCGATGCCGGTGCAAGTTTTGCGCGCTCGACATCGTCAAGCGCATGAATCGTCCCGATCCGCATCATCGGAGCATCTGTTGGGATATCGATGAGATTGACATCGCGCAGATCGATGCTGACGGGCCTTTGGGCGACGAGTGCCCCCGCCGGAATGATCACATCGCCATTCGTCTGTACTGCAATTGTGCGGAATCCTTTCTCGCCGAACAGGCTGTTGGACAGATAGAGGATCGCCGGATCGGTCGGTTTGATGCCGCCAATCTGGACAGCCCCGGTCGTGGTAAATCTCAAACCACCCCCTGCTCCGGCAGCGTATGCGCGCAGATCGAGCTTGTTGACGTCCGCCGTGGTCAATCCCTGGAGGCCCACCGAACCCGCATCGCCGAGTTTCAGGCTGGTCTTACCGACACGTCCCTTCAGCCACCCGCCACCCGAGACATCTATCACCGCGCCTTCGCTGACATTTGCCTTGCTGGTCGAGATCCCGACCCCGCCACCCGATATGGCCGGCAGATCGGATTGCGGGCCCGATGCGATATCGTTGACCCAGCGACCGCTGACATCGAGGACCGCATTCGCGGTCAGCGTCAGCACGTCGCTATTCGCCAGCGTGATGTTGCCTCCAGCAATGCGGATCGTGCCATCCACCAGCGCAGACGACGTAAAGCTGGTGTTTGCAGTCAAATTCAGTTTAGCGCCAGGCGACAATTCGAGTGTGGAATCGCCAACGAGTTCGAACGATTTGTTATAGAAAATGGTGATGCTGCCGAGCCCGGACCGACCGAAATTTTCCGTCCCCAGATAGGTGGTGCTGGTCCTGCTGCGGGTCACAACGCCGTTTCTTGACTCCTCCGCGATGCTGAGGAAATCGCCTGGCAGGCTCGAGAGAGCGTTGAAATCCGCGCCCAGCAGCAGCGGTCTATCCGTGATAACCACTTTGCTCGGGATCCAGGTGCGCTCGCTATTGCCGCCGGCGCCGATCACCAGTTCTCCGGCTTTGGCAGACGAGCCGTTCGCCACCTGGCGTTCACCCTTGATCACGTCGCCTGCAAAATCGCCCTCGAGAACGAGAGCACCGCCGTGGTAGATCTGAATTCGGCCGGCGTCCTTGCCTTCGCTATATCCCTGCTCGTAACGTCCGCTACCCGCGCGGTCGAAGACCGAGCGCCAGTTTTCCGTCAATCGCGTGTCGAGCTGCCCCTGGACATTGTGCGTCCGCGTGAAACTGCCATCGGCGAGGCTCACATAGAGCCTGTCCGGAGTGGCGTCGCTGATATCATAGACCCGCCCGTCGGCGCCGAGCAGTTTGGTGGTCTTTATGTAACCAGCCCGATAGGACAACGCGCCGCCGGCGACACTGATTACGGATCCGGGACGCGTGATGACGTCACCACCCGCCTTCAGCGAAATCGAACCCGCCTTGGTGGAGAGCTCGGCCAGCGTGATCAATCCGGTGCCGAGCCACTGGCTTACGTCCGCGAGCGGGGTCCCTTCCCACCGTCCGGGCAGGACGTTGCCATTCTTGTCTCTGAGCCACTGCACACCAGACATCGGACCATCGACGAAACTGCCATTTTCCCGCCGATCCACGCTGACAGTCGTGCCGCTCAGCCATGAGCCTCGATAAAGAACGCTGTCGCGCAACTCGTTGATGCGCAGGTCCGCCTTGACGATATTGCTGTCCATTGCCAGCGAAACGTCGGTGATGCCCGCAACACTCAGCGTCGCATTCTCGGCGATGTAGATACGGCTGCCATCGAGCGTCGGATCACGGCTGTCCGCAATCGCACCGACGACCGTCGGCAAGTAAGAACTAGCCGTCACATTGATGGTGCCCGAAGGTACGATCACGCTGGCATCGCGCTGGATGTCGATCAGCGTGCCGCGCAGATCGACCGTGCCTGCGCGATAGCGGGTATTGACTGAGGTCGCCTCGATCGTGCTGGTATCGCTGCGGTCGGGCACGACAAGCGTAACACTGCCTTGGCCCAGCGTCAGATTGCCGGTTCTCCACCAGACCATCTGGCTACCGTAGTCGAAATAGGAGCTGTAGGCATACATGCCCTGGCTCCAGGCCTGCAGCAGAATAGAGCCATCGCGATTGTTCAGGGCCGTATTGGCGTAGAGCGCGCCGAGCTGATCGACACTGCGCGATCGCATCGTGATATTACCACGCTCGGCCTCGACAACCCCCAGATTGACGGCACGGTAATCGACCGTCGCAGCACGACGATCCATGCCCGGCATGATGGTGTCGCGCACATCTTGCGTATAGGCGCGGCCCCAGGCACTGCCCCAGCCGAGCACTTCCCATACTTCCGCATAGTTGATCATGTAAGGCGTCACTGCCGAGACCGCGACGTCGAGGCCGCGAACGGATCCCGACGTCGACAGCCAGACATTTTCGCCGGCAGCGAGAATGACCTGCCCGTCCGGAGCCTTGATCGTCCCGCCATTGATCACATGCGGGGCGAACAACATCGCCTTGCCGCCGCTGACTGTCGAAATCTGGGCGCCGCCGAGGACGATCACATCGCCTGGAGCAGCCCCGATCGACAACGCCGGCGTCTGCAGCGGATCCGAAATCCGACGGCGTGTATCGGGCGCAATCCCGGACGAGTCGCCAAAGGTCGGTATGCCGAAATCGTCCTGGCTATCTCCCAGGACGAAAAGCGGCTGGTTGATGCCGGCGCGGAACTGCGCATCGCTCAGACTTAGCGACGACGCCACAAACGTATGGACATTGACCTGGCTGCTGCCACCGAACACGATGCCGTTACGGTTGACCACATAGACCTGCCCTTCAGCCTTGATGGTGCCGAGAATGCGGCTCGGGGCAAGGTTCGGATCGGTGACACGATTGAGCGCAATCCAGTTGGCGACATCTGTGCCTCCAGCTTTCTGATCAAACACAACGTCAGTCTCGCGGCCGACATTGAAGCTCGACCAGTTCAGAATCGCCTTCTGTTCGGTTTGAGTGATCTTGACTTCCGTGCGACCGCCAGCCGTTTTCTGCTCGGGCAGCCCGGCGCCGGACCAAACGCCCGCCGTCGTTCCGGCACCGGGCGCGACGACCAGACCTCCCCCCACCAGACCATTCGGTACCTGGCTCGCTTCTGTCTGCGCAGCTGCGCGCGCTGCGGCCTGGACCGCACGCATCGCTTCCAGCGACTGATTGGCCCGCACCATCGCGCGCGCTGCAGCCGCTATCGCAGTCTGCGCATTCGTCTGCGCCGCGCTTGCGGCTGCGGCAGCCGCGCTGACCTCGCCGCCTGCCCCCACGCCACCGCTACTGCCGCCATTCAGCGACCGCGCCTCCACCTGTACCAGCGTGGCGAGCAAGGCACCCGCACTGACACTCGCAAAAAGGGCATTCCTGACGAAGCCGTTGCGGTTGAAAGCACGGGAGGCTGCGGATGCTTGCGGCTTGGTCATCGAAATCCTCATCGGAACGGATCGGCGCGCTGGCATCGAGGCCGAGGCGCGCTCCATTCCATGAGTTGCTTTCGCAGAACCCGATCCGCAAAAATTCCGGACAAAAATTTACGCGCCTGGTTTCGCGCGGTTGTCATGACGCTCAGCTAAGGATCACCACGCCGCCGGGCAGCGACGTGGTGCTGGCTCCGAACGCATCGGCGAGCTTCGGCACGATGTCCTCGATCTGATCGAGGCGGAAGCGCGCATTGACGAGGCGCTGGCCAAGCGCATGACCGGCGACGATGATTCTGCCGCGCCGATAGCGATTGGCCTCCGCGACGACATCGGTCAGCGGCGTATCCTGGAATTTGAGATAGCCGGTCCGCCAGCCAGCGACGAGTTCCGGATCGATGGCAATCGCCCGCTCAAGGCCCGCGCGCGAATAGGATACCTGCTCGCGTGCTGCGACGGTGACCATCTGCGCGCCCATGGTAACGTCGATGCTGCCGTCGAGGCAGGTCACACGCACGCGATCGCCGTCATGGCGGATGCAGAACGAGGCGTTGCTGGCGCGCGTACGCCCACTGCCGGCGACCACCTGGATTTCCTGCGCCGCGCTGGTCATGGCGCCCTCGCCCGACAGCAGCTCGACCACATGCGGATTCTCGATGGCGATACTGGTCTGCGTATTCATCTCGATCGAGGCGCCGTCGGCCAATGCCACCTGGCGCCGTTCGCCCTTGCTGGTGCGATAGTCGGCGCCGAGCAGATCGGGCAGCGAGGGCCACAATCCCATGGGCGGACTGACAGCCACATAACTCGCCGCCGCCGTAGCGGCTGCCAGCGAGCCACCTAGAAACTGGCGCCTTTGCAGCAGCGCCCGCGGCTTCGCTAACGATGCCGCGACTTCGGCGGCGGTGCCGCGCGCGGCAGGTCCAACCTCGTCCCATAACCGCCGTGCATCGGCGAAGGCCAAGGCATGGGCCTTGCTCTGGGCCGCCCACGCCCGGAAATCGTCCAGATCCGCCGTGGTGGCGAGCCCCGGCTTCAACCGCACGAGCCATGCATGCGCCTCGCGCCGACGGGCCTCAGCCTCGTCCGCCGCAGATCGCGGTCGCATATGCCTCCTGATGTCGTCAGAGCCCGTCATCACCGTCGCCATCGTGCTTCAATAATGTAGATGCATTCCGGCGCGCGGCGCGAAATCGCGTGACGACCGGACGGTCGAGCTTTGCGGCGCAGTGATCCAGCGCCTTTCGAAGCTCCATTTCCACCAGCCGGGTGGAAATACCATGTGCAGCGGCTATGCTGCGCACGGGCTTCTCCTCGACCCGTGCCGCGAGGAAGATGGCGCGCCGGCGCGGTGGCAGTTCGGCGATGGCCTGTTTCAACGCCTCGACGTCGAACCGCCCTTCGACTACCCGATCGGGATGGGCCGCCTCGTCGACCTGATCGATGGCCTCCTCGATTTCCAGCGCGGAAGCGAGCCGGGCCTCGGAACGCCGGCGCATGGCGGCGACGTTGAGCGCGATCCGGTAGAGATAGGCATCGGGCCGTTCGATGGCGGCAACGTCGGTGGAGCGATTGAGATGCACGAAGGTCTCGTGCAGCGTCTCGTGGGCGAGATCTCCCGAGCCGAGCCGACGCCGCAATCGTTTGTGAAACTCGTCATAACGCGCCACCAGCAGAAGGCGCAGTGCTTCCCATGTCGCCGCGTTCATGACGTCAGCGGCTCCGTGTCGACAAGGTCGAAATGACCGGTCAATGCCGCGGCGCGCATCGCAAATCCTCGGCGCCGGCCGTCGGCCGGATCAGCACCATCAGCGGCTGCGGCAGATCCGCCGGCGGCGGCTTCTTGAACGTGAGACGGGACAGCGCCTCGGCGATCGCAGGGGGCGGCCGATTGCGATCGGAAAGATCCAGGAGTTCGAGTTGAGCGATCTCGCCCGTGGGTTTCACGCGAAAGCGCATCATCAGCCGCTCCCCGCTCACCCGCGCGATACCGCCGTCGCAGAACGCCTCGTTGAGGCTTTCCTGGATCGCGGCGAAATAGGCGGCATGCGGGTCACGTTCGGGACGTCGCCGCAGCGCGTCCTGAGTGCTTTCGGGATCGCGCGAGATGGTAATGGTCCCCGCTCCGATCTTGCGAGCGTGCAGACCCGACCCTTGCAGCATCTGCGCAACGGCATCTTCAGCAAAGAGCTGGCCGCGCACACCCGACGACGTCGAGCTGCCGATCAGTCTGCTATCATAAACGAGTTCGAACCCGGTGACCGTACTGAATGCGAGGAGTGCGGTGCCCAGTGACTGCGCGGGAATATCGAACGAAAAGCTCTGTCGGGCGTCGGCAGCGGTCATCTGCTCGGCAACTGCGATCGATCCCCGCACGACCCAAATCCCGCACCACACGCATGCAAAAAAGACGAGGAGCGCGCGATACCCCTGTATCCGCCCCGTCCAGGACCGCCAAGCATCAGACATTGCCGGCCCAGGCCCGATCAACCGCGGCGCCACGCTTCAACTCAACATTGAGACCGGGAGCGGTATAGGGCGCATATATGACAGATATTCAACAGCACGGCTGATCCCGCCCCACACAACTGGCAAAGCGGCAAAAAGAAACCATCATCCTGCGCCGCTCAGCTCACTGACGATCACCTGTCGCTGTTCGGGATCGATCCGCATCCGCGCATCTATTTACCGCTCATTTGCATCCTCAGCCTATGGTCCCCGCGTTAAGGATGTACGGATGATCCCTGAGAAACGAAGTACGGGCCGGGTCACGTTCGAACGCGGTTTTCCGGTCTGGCTGATGGCCATCGACGGCACATGGCGACGCAATTGCCGCATGATGGACGTCTCGGAGACCGGCGCCCGTCTCGTCGTCGAGAGCTCCATCGAGGGCATCAATCTCAAGGAATTCTTCCTGCTGCTGTCCTCCACCGGCCTTGCTTTCCGCCGCTGCGAGCTGGCCTGGGTCAATGGCGAGGAGATCGGCGCCACCTTCCTGCGGCAGGGCCCGAAGAAAAAGCCGGACCGCAAGGCTGAGGCCGAAGCCTGATCCAGGGCAACGTTCCGCGTGCAGCGATCACCATCGCTTGCGCTCAATAGCTGCCATGCGCACAGATCATGCGATCATTCGCTGGGGAACATGACGACGTCTCGGAGCTTTTCTCCGGCGTATCAGGTGCGTTCGATCGTCACGATTTCCGGAAACTCGCCATGAAGGACTTGTCCAACGCCGCCTTCCCGCCCGAGACCATTTCGGTCATGCAGAAGGCACTCGATGGGGCCGTAGCAACTTTGCCGCATCCCGTGAGCTCGGTTCACGTGCAGTCGATCGCCGAGAGCATCTTGCGCACGACCCGCGATGGTGAGCGCGATCCCAAGATGCTGCAGACGATGGCGCTGCTCGAATTACAGCCCAGCGAACGCTGAGAACGGCATCACGAGCGAGAATGCTGTCGCTCGGATGATCACAGCCTGCCGGCTCAGTCGGCGGTGCGCAGCCGCCGCATCGTGAATTCGATGTCGCCGCCGGGCAGCTCCCGCCAATGTTCGACCTCGCTCATATAGGCCTGCTTGGGGAACCGGTCGAGGAATGCGCGCGCCGTCTTGCGGGCATCCTCGCGCGTCTGTGTGAACGTCTCGCGCACATAGCCATCATCCCGCAATGTCCCGTCCCGCAATCGCCGCTGCCGGCGTTCGGCCATTCCCTCCGCTAAATCGCGCGGCGTTTTCGGCACGGTTGCTACTCCACACACGGGCAACGACGACCATCAGATTGGCACGGAACCGGAACCGATCAAGCGCAAAAAGAAAGGGCACCACGCAAGCGCGGCGCCCTTTCCCTGGTCTCGCTGATCCGAGCGCCGAGGCGCCCGAGCCGGTCACAAAGTGAACTTAGCGGGCGGCCTCAGCGAGGTGACAGCGCTTGGAATGAGACACTGGACCACCTCCTTTCATTGTTGACGAAGCAACTAATATAGACCGGTTCGGCCGATTGTTAACCCCCTGCCCGGTTCCAATGCGTTTGACGCGGGGTCACAGGGTTGCCATAGTACAAACGCGCAACCAAGGGACGGGTTGGCGACATTGGGAAGCGATGAAAAACGGACTCTACTCTATCCATGTCGTATTGCTGGATGGACGCTCCGGTAAGGGCAGCGGAGTTGTGACCTTTCGCGACGGCGAATTGCTCGGCGGTGACGCCTACCTGTTCTATGTTGGCAGCTACACCGTCAATCAGGAGGCCGGCACCTTCAAGGGTGAGGTCTCGGTGATGCAGCACACACCAAGCCCTGATATGAGCCCGCTATTCGGCAATCAGAGCCAGCCGGTTGGCATCGGCCTCACCGGCACGTTCACCGACACATCGGCGACCATGAACGGCACTGCGCTGGTCGGCAAGAACAGCCAGATTTTTCGCGCGACGCTGCGCAAGCTGGCCGACTCCGAAAAGTAGAGAACGATCCCCGACATCGCAATGATGGCAGCTATTCCGCTGCCATCTCCACTGGCGCATTGCGCGGCAGGATGATCTGGATGCGCGTGCCCTGCCCCTGCTCCGAATGCAAATGAAGGCGACCGCCAAGCCGGCTGGTCACGATGCTGTAGACGATGTGCAACCCGAGCCCGGTGCCGCCCTGATCGCGCCGCGTGGTGAAGAACGGATCGAAAGCGCGGCGGCGCACATCCGGCGTCATGCCGATGCCGTTGTCCGAGAACAGGATCTCGACGTGATCGGCGCCGGATTCCTGCACCTTGATCTCGACAGCACCACCCGTTCCGTCGGGAAATGCATGCGCCACTGCATTCAGCAGCAGGTTTGTCAGCACCTGCCCGTAAGGACCGGGATAGCTGTTCATCGTCAGGTTCGGTTTGCAGTCGACCGAGAGCGTCAGCTTCTGCTTGCGCAGGCCCGGCTTCAAACTCATCACCACCTGCTCGGTGAGATCGGCGAGATCGAACACACGCTGGTCCGAATAGTTACGGTCCGCCGCCACCTGCTTGAATGACTGGATCAGCTCGGCCGCTCGATTGAGGTTGGCGACAAGCTGCGCCGCCGCATCGCGATTGGCATCGACGAATTCATTCAGCGACGAACGCCGCAGATCGCCGCGTGCCACTTCCTCGGCGAACCGGGCCACGCGCCGCTCCAGCGACGATGCCACCGTCAGGCCGATCCCGACGGGATTGTTGACCTCATGCGCCACGCCGGCAACGAGGCGTCCCAGTGCCGCCAGCTTCTCGGCCTCGATCAGCGAATTCTGCGTCTCGCGCAGATTACGCAGCGCGCCTTCCGCCGCGTCTCGCGCCTTGCGCATCTCATGTTCGCTGCGCTTGCGCTCGCCGATATCCAGCGCCACCGTGACGATGTTCTCGATCTCCCCGTCAGCACGCAACAGCGGCAGCTTGTTGACCAACCATTGCCGCATCACGCCCGACGCATCGCGATACTCCTCTTCGTAAAAGCCGAGGCCGCCTTTGGTGGCGAGCACGCGCTTGTCCGGGGAATCCGTCTTCGAAGCGCCGTAGCGCGTCATCAATTCGCCCGTCGTCTGACCGATCGCCTCACCGGGCTCGATGCCGAAGATTCCGGCCATATAGCGGTTCATCAGGACATAGCGCAGATCGGTGTCCTTGACATTGATCACCGCGGGCACCGTATCGATCACCTGCTGCAACAGGCGGCGCCCTTCGAGCACGGCGGCTTCGGCACGCTTCTGGTTGGTGATATCACGGACCGTGCCCTCATAGCGCACGACCACACCGTTCTCATCGCGCACCGCCATGGCGCTGTCCGACAGCCACAGGATCATCTGTTCGCGCTGATAGACCTGATATTCGAACTCGCGAACCATGCCATCGCGCTCCATGCGACGCTGATATTCGAGGCGGGCATTGGGATCGACATAGATATTCTTGGAGATATCGAGCGTCGCCAGGATCAGATCCTCCGGCGTATCGAACCCCATCATCCGCGCCAGCGCCGGATTGGCATTGAGCAGCGCGCCCGCAGGCGTCGTCACATAGATGCCGTCGATCGACCCCTCGAACAATTTACGATAGCTCTCCTCCGCGAGCCGCTGTTCAGCAAGCGCATGTACCGCGGCCTCACGCGCCGCATCGGCTTCCGCCAGCGTCTTGCGGAACACTTCTGCCGCACGCGCGATATCGCCGATCTCATTGTTCAGCGTGGTCGCGGGGATCGCTGTCTGCTGCCGTCCCCCGGCCAGCGCGTGAATGGAACGCGCGATGGCCTTCAGCGGACGGACGATGCGACGCACCACGAAGAGCGCCGCCATCAGCCCGATCAGAACACCGGCCGTGCCGAGCGTGATACTCTGCCAGCGCGCCTCGGTCAGCGTCCTGGCGAAATCAAGCGAGAGTTGACGCCCGCGGCGCATGCTCAGTTCGCGGAGCAAATCGGTGACGCGACCGATCTGCTGTCCCTCGGTGCCAAGCACCTCGCGGTCGAGATCAGCGATCTGCCGCTCGGTGGTGGACACGGCGATGATCGCGTCCGCATAGGCATCAGCGGCAAGGCGCAGTGCCGGCTGATTGATCTGCATGGCGCGCATGTCCCGCGCCGCCTGCTCCGCGCGCATGGAATCGCGCGCCAGCAGCGCGGCCGCAATCTCGTTCTGCGCCTGAAACATCCGCTTGGCATCCGCCAAGTTGGCGATGTCCGGCACGGCGTTCTCGAAATTCTGGCGCAGCCCCGGCAACGTGGCCAGCAATTCGCTGCGGCGCGCGATCAGAGCGGCGACGCGGGCAATGCCCTCCCGATAGGTCGTCAATCGCGCATCGACGCCGTCGATCAGATCCCGCTGCTCGGGCGCCAGTTCGATGCGGGTTTTCTTCAGGAGATCGCCGAGCGCTGCCGCCGCCTCGGATACCTTTTCCGGCTGCGCGTCGGGAGCGGTGACATAGTCGCGGGCGGCGAGCCGAAGGCCGTTCAGGCGGCGATCGATGTCCTCGGCGAGTTCGCCCACCGTCTGCAGCCGCTGCAGCTCGGCAAAGGTCGTGTCGATGTGCCGGACGGCCACCACATTGGCGATGCCCATCACCAGGATCACCGCCAATACACAGAGAAATCCGCTGAATGTAAGCTGACCGATCGAGAGCGAAGACGATCTGGCCTTTTCAAGGAATGCCGTGATGGCGGAAGGCATGATGCGGGACCGGTCTCCTGACCGAGCCAATATATCCCGACTTCCGCAACGGGGGAACGTGTCGGGCGGCTCGAATACATCGAACCGTCCGACATGGTTTCTATTGTGGCTTCCTCAGGGCATGATCACTTCGGCCGGATTGCATCCGCCGTGCCCTGGATGAACGCCTGGATCTTGGTGACGTCCGCTTCGGTCAGCTTGCCGGTAAAATCCGGCATGCCCTTGTCCTTGAACGGGCCGTTGAAGACCATGTCCTTCAGGTTGCCGATGGTTTCGGGTGCCGAATAGCCAAGGTTCGGCACATTGCCGCCCTTGTCCACGCCGGGCACACCATGACAGGCGGCACAGGCGCTGACATAGATCGCGGTGCCGTCCGGCACGTCCTTCGGATCGTATTTGACGCCCTTGAGCAGATTGCCGATCTGGTACTTCGTGAACGCCGGCAACGGTGCCTTGCCGCCAATGGCGAAGGTGTAGACCGTGCCCGGCCCTTCCCGGTCGGTTGCGCGCTGGGTGATGCCGAACACACCACCCCAGCCGACCGCGATGGAGACATACTGCTTGCCATCCACCTCATAGGTCGATGGCGCTGCCACTGCACCGGTGCCGACTGGCGTCTCCCACAGTTTCTCGCCTGTCTTGGCATTGTAGGCGACGAAGCGGCCATCGGCCGTACCCTGGAAGACGAGATTGCCCGCCGTTGTCAGCGTGCCGCCGTTCCACGGCGCCACATATTCGGCGCGCCAGGCCTCCTTCTGCTGCACCGGATCCCAGGCGATGAGGCGTCCGAATGGCAGGTTCTTCGGTGGCTCCGTGTTCAGCGTGAAACCGATATTCCATCCGGTCGCCGCGGCATATTTGAACGGCCCGGGTTCGTTCTGCGCAAACTTCTTCTCGCCGGTGAGATTGAGCGGCACGCCCTGCGCCGGCAGATAGACGAGGCCCGTCTGCGGATTGAACGACATCGGATGCCAGTTATGGGCACCGAAGGGGCCGGGAATGCTGTCGAACGATTTGTCCGGCGAGCGCGCTTCCGGCACTTCGATCGGACGTCCGTCAGCGCCGTAGCCGGTCGCCCAGTTCACATCGACAAAGTTCTTGGCTGAGATGAACTGGCCGTTGGTGCGATCGATGACGAAGAAGAATCCGTTCTTCGGCGCATGCAGCACCACCTTGCGCGGCTGACCGCCGATATTGATGTCGGCAAGGATCATCGGCTGGGTCGATGTGTAGTCCCAGTTATCGCCGGGTGTCTCCTGATAATGCCAGAGATACTTGCCGGTATCGGCATTCAGCGCGACGATCGAGCCGAGATAGAGATTGTCGCCGCCCGCCGGACTGCGGATATTCCGATTCCACGGCGAGCCGTTGCCGGTGCCGATATAGACCATGTTCAGATCGGGATCGAAGGTGATGCTGTCCCAGGCCGAGCCGCCGCCGCCATTGATCCAATATTTGCCTGCGGGATCCCACGTCTTCGCAGCGGCTGCCATCGACTCGTCCTCGAACGGCTTCGAGGGATCGCCGGGTACCGTGAACCAGCGCCATTTCTGATCGCCATTCTCTGCGTCATAGGCGGTGACATAGCCGCGGACGCCATATTCCGCGCCGCCATTGCCGATCACGACCTTGCCATTGAAGACGCGCGGTGCGCCCGTAATGGTGTAGGACATCTTTTGATCGATGACCGTGTCCTTCTCCCAGACCTTCTGCCCGGTCGCTGCATCGAGTGCGATCAGCCGGCCGTCATAGGCGCCAACGAACACCTTGCCCTTGTAGAGCGCAACGCCGCGGTTCACCACGTCGCAGCAGCCGCGATAGCCCTTCTCGCGATTGACCTGCGGATCAAACGTCCACAGGCGCTTGCCCGTGCGCGTATCGACAGCATGGACGACGCTCCAGGGCGCCGAGACATACATGATGCCGTCCACCACCAATGGCGTCGCCTCGACACCGCGGGTGGATTCGAGGCTGTAGGTCCACATCAGGCCGATGTCCTTGACGTTGGACGCATTGATCTGGTCGAGCTTGGAAAAGCGTGTCTCGGCGTAATCGAGACCATAGGTCGGCCAGTCCTTCGTCGTCGCCGCATTGGCCTTGATCGCTGCGCTATCGATGGCGCCCACGACCGACTTGATATGGTCGGGCGTCCCCTTGGTTTGCGCGAAGGCAGCGTTGCCGATCAATGCCACGCCGAATGCGAGGACCATTGATGCGCCGCGCCATCGGGCGGGCGGGCTATCCGAAAATCGCTTAGTTGAAATGAGCGTGTCGCTATCATTCGGACGCGAAGAAGCATCCCGGCGAGCAGGTTCTCTCATGCGTTTCACTCCCAATGGCCTCTCACGGGCCTGCGAAGATGTTACGCGCTATGCGTGCACCGTCAACCGATGAGAACGCATCTAATCTGCGCAATTGTAGTTTTGCAGCGCACCGTGGATGCTGCGCAGCATCACATCGCTTGCTCATGCTTTTGCCGCGTTTATGATCGTCAGCGACATCACAGAGATGCGTCCAGCATCCGATCACGAGAGGGAATGCCATGAATATCACTCAAGGCCTGCGCCGCGTGTTGGCGACCGATCCGGGCGTCATCGCCACCATCGATGGCAAACGCCGCCGCACATGGCGTGAGGTCGGTGACCGCGTCGCGCGACTTGCCGGCGGACTGCACAAGCTTGGCATCCAACCCAACGACCGCATCGCCGTGCTAATGCTCAATTCCGATCGATATTTCGAGCTCTATCTCGGCATAGCCTGGGCTGGCGCTGTGATCGTGCCGACCAATACGCGCTGGAGCCAGGCGGAGATTCTCGACTCCCTCCTCGACTGCCGTGCTTCGGCTGTCGTGGTTGACAGCGCCTTCGCGGCGATGGGGCTTGAGCTGGCACGGGATGCCAAGCTGACGCTGATCTATGCCGACGACGACACAGGTCCGGCAGAGGCGCGCCATTATGACAAGCTTATTGAGACCAGCACGCCGGCACCCGATGCGATGCGCGGGCGCGAAGAGCTCGCCGGCATTTTCTACACCGGCGGTACGACGGGACGTTCCAAGGGCGTGATGCTGAGCCATGGCAATATCATGAGCAATTCGCTGCATATGATGAGCGAAGGCCTGATCCCGGTTGGCTCGATCTATCTCAACGCGGCACCGATGTTTCACGTCGCCAATGGCGGCGCCATGTTCACCTCGCTCGCCAATGGCGGCACCAATGTGATCGTGCGCACTTTCAATCCCGAACTGGTGATGCAGGCCATCGCCGATGAAAAGGTCACGGCGACGCTGATCGTCCCGACCATGATCCAGATGCTGGTGGATCATCCGTCATTTGCGAATTACGACCTGTCATCCCTGAAACAGCTGATGTACGGCGCCTCCCCGATCAACGAGGCTCTGCTCAAGCGCGCGATGAAGGGCCTGCCCAACGCGGAATTTCACCAGCTTTACGGCATGACCGAACTTTCGCCGCTGGCGACGCATCTGCCATGGGAACAGCATTACAGCCCGGCCGCGGCATCGAAAAACCGCCTGCGCGCCTGCGGCCGCGCCGCAATCGGCTGTGAGGTTCGCATTGTCGATAACGACCACAAGCCCGTTCCGCATGGTACTGTCGGCGAAGTCGCCGTGCGCGGACAGAACGTGATGATGGGTTATTGGGAGCGGCCGGAAGAAACCTCCAAGGCCGTCATCGATGGCTGGATGCATACCGGCGACGGCGGCTACATGGACGAAGAAGGTTTTATCTATCTCGTCGACCGCATGAAGGACATGATCATTTCCGGCGGCGAGAACGTCTATTCCATCGAGGTCGAGAACACGATCACCCAGCATCCGGCCGTGGCGCAATGTGCCGTGATCGGCATTCCCGATCCGCATTGGGGCGAGACCGTGCATGCTTTCGTCATTCCGAAGCCGGATGCGCAGGTGAATGCGGCAGAGATCATCGCATTCTGTCGTGACCGGATTGCGGGCTACAAATGCCCGCGGACGGTCGATGTACGCAGCGAGCCGTTTCCGCTGTCTGGTGCCGGCAAGGTGCTGAAGCGCGAGCTGAGAAGGCCGTATTGGGAGAATGGCGTGCAGGCGAAGGCGGGATAAATTTTCGTCGTCATTGCGAGCGCAGCGAAGCAATCCAGAAGGCCACAGCAAAGACTGGATTGCTTCGTCGCTACGCTCCTCGCAATGACAGCGTGTTACGGCGCGCCCGTCAGTTCGAACAATTCGCCGTCATAGCCGGCTTCGATCGGAATGCGCAGCTGGCGCTTGTCGCCGTCGCGGACGACCACCGGCGTCACGGTCACGATCGTGCTGCCGCGCGCATCGTCCAGCGCGGAGGCGACACTCCCCTGCTTGCCGAGCTTGATGAGCGTGCGCGTGGTCGGAAACGGCAAGGTGAAACGGCCGGATTCACCGCCTTCGAGCGCCTCGCGCGGCGACAGCCAGATCGAGTCCGTGGATTCCTTGCCGTCATGCATGCCGACCTGTTCAGGCGGTGCTTCCGCCAGGAAGAACCAGGTGTCGAAGCGCTTCTTCATGCCTTCCGGCGTGATCCAGTGCGCATAGGGCACGAGCAGATCGACGGCTGCTTCAAGGTCGTTCTCCACGAGAATATCGGCGAACTTCACCTTGCCTTCGTTCAGTGCATCGCGATGCTGGTCTGCAATGGCACTCGCCTTCGTCGCCGCGATCAGATCCTTCGATCCACGCGGCCGCGCCAGCAGGATGCGGCTTTCCTCAAAGGTCTCGCGGATCGCGGCAATGCGGAACGCCAGCGCCTCGGCATCGAGATGATCGCCGCCATCATGCAACTCCGGCCGCTTGGCGATCTCATGATCTCCTGCATCGACGCTGCCGCCGGGAAACACCAGCGCGCCCGAGGCGAATTCGATCTGATAGTGCCGCACCATCATGAAGACATCGACGGCATCGCTCGCGCCCTTGCGGAGCAGCAGGATGGTCGAAGCTGGGCGGACGGCGCCGGGCTCATGCGGCATTGAGGTTCACTCCCTATCGGCATTCTGCGATGCCCGTTGTTTGTCTCGGAGCGTATGTTGGGGTTTTGGGGGCGGGATGTCCAAAACCCCC
>JAEXHR010000112.1 GCA_023449855.1 Pseudomonadota bacterium
GACCAGCTCCGTTTCGAGCTGATCGACCAGCGTGTCATTTTCCACCGCAAGGGCATCGACCCGTTCCTGTTCGGCCTCCGACAGCGGACGGGCGGTGGCATGATATTCGTGGAGCTGCCGTTCGGTATCGTAGGGCACATGCGTCGCCGCCACCGGCGTGACGAATGCGAGACCCTGAGATTCGGCCAGTTCGGCGGCAGCAGCTTCGAGCTTCTGTGCCGCCATATCCTCCAGGAGCTCGACATCGATCCAGTTCTCGTCGCCCTCGGTCGCAAACAGATCGCCCTCGATGCGGCCGCCGGCGGCGAGATAGGCGTCCCGGCCGACAAAGCGCGCCTTGGCGTCGTTCGCCTTGACGGTGCCGTTCAGGATCGCACGCCGGATATTGTCGGGCTGATTGCCGTAATAGGCCGACTTCATCTGTTCGAAGACTCGCGCCTGGCGGTCGGTATCGCCGGTGACCGCATAGGCCTGTGCGACGCCCAGACTGATTTCACCGGCAGCAAGGGCCTGGAAGATGCAGGGTGCCAGTTCCGCGAGGCGAACGCGCTGCTCAACAAAGCGAGTGGTCACGCCGAACCGCTTGGCCACGTCCTCGGCCGACGCGCCCTTGTCGATGAAGTGATTGAATGCGGTTGCCTCGTCCGCCGGGTTCATCGGCAAGCGGCCGAAATTCTCCGCAAGGCTCGCCTCGGTGCTGTCGGCATCGTCAGCCAGAACCAATGCGGGCACTTCATGATCAGCGGGCAGGACGCCCGTCGCGATAAGATGCTGGAGCGCGCGCAGACGACGCCCACCGGCCTTGACCGTAAAATGGCCGTTCTTCTTCAGGGGGGTGACCACGAGATTCTGCAGCAGCCCGTGCGCCGCGATGGTGGCAGCGAAGGACTCGATATCGAGGTCGCGATTGCTCTTGCGAACATTGTCCTTGGACAGGGACAGGTTCTTCACTTTGACGGATTGGATCATCGAATTTCTCCGAAGGAGAGACGAGCGCCAGCGTGCCGCGCTCGGGACCTGCTCATCAGGCCCACCAAGGCGAAGCCCCCTCCCCTCTCACAGAAAGGGTGATGAGGACCGTCGAAGACGTGCGGACGCGCGCCAGACACTGCGCGACAGGACCAATGCGGCGACGATCACGGTCTTCCCTCGCCGGTTGTCGCGGCGCGGCACGCGTGATCGCCGCCGAGAGGATCAGGCAGCGATGCGAGCCAGGATATCGGCAGCACGGGCGGGCGGCAGGAACAGTCGGGTGCGATAGGCGATGATCTCGGAGAAGCAGCCCAGCGCCTTGAGTTCGGCCAGCCGGCTCGCAGGCCAGTCGATCAGCTCGAGGCGCTGCTCGCCCGCCACGAGACTGCGCTTGAGATGATATGCACCAACCGGCTCCACGCCGCCGCTATCGAGTACGTGCCGAACAATATCGGTCGGTGCGATCTCGATCCCGCCCGCCACGCCGAATGCGCTGCTGACCTTGGACACCATTGGCGCCGGGATGAGACGGCCAAGCAGCGACTGCCCATCTTCAGTCTTCAGGCGCCAGACCTGGACATGATCGTCGGGAAGCTTGCCCCAGACGGGAAGGAGGAGGCCAGTGACGAGGTAGATCGTCTCGGTTCGGGTGCGGTGTCGCAGTTCCTCGACCTCCTGATCCCAGAGCTTCGCAAATTCCTCGGCATCCGCATCTTCCCACAGCGTTTCGAGAAACAGGTCCTGACGGTGACGCTCGGTCCGTGCCGGGCGGACCAGCTCCCAGCGCTTGACCAGCTGGCCGTCCTCGTCGGTGAGCGAATGGGTGGCGCTGCAGATGGCGGCCTTGCCAGATCGGCGGTTCACCACGCACCGGCTCTCGCCACCCTGGAGGAGCCATTCGACACGGTCGCGGCTGACCGGACGATAGCGCTGCTCGGTCTCGAGCCGCAGGATTTCCGTGACAGCGCCGCTCACAGGGTCTTCACGGATACAGGTCCGGTCGAGAATGGTGATCCGCTCGGCATCGATCGTCTCGACGCCGACATCGAGCGTACCAGCTTCCCGCGCCGCCTCGATCCGGGCCTCGATCAAGCCGAGATATTCGTCGAAGATCGCGTTCTGAAGGCTGATCCTCAACGCAAGAATACGGTTTAGCCAGCGCTGTATGGGCGGCAGATCCTCTACCATGCCACCGCCCTCACCCTCGAGATTGAGGCCCGTCAGCGCCTGAAAATCTGTGAGGCTGGTCGAGGCGAGCTTACCGGCGAAGAGCAGCCGGAACCAGGTAACGAGCGAATCCTTGGCAAAATCCGATTCCAGGTTGTCGTGGGGATTGAACAGACCCTGTCCGCCGGTCTGGCGCTGGCCGCGGGTAAGTGCGCCCAGGCTGTCGAGACGGCGCGCGATCGTCGAAATGAAACGGCGTTCGCCCCGGCAGTCCGTCGATACCGGACGAAATAGCGGTGCAGATGCCTGATGGGTGCGATGGGTACGCCCGAGCCCCTGGATCGCGGCGTCGGCTCGCCAGCCCGGCTCGAGCAGATAGTGAATGCGGCGGCTCTGGTTCTCGGCCGCGAGACTGGCGTGGTAGCTGCGGCCAGTGCCGCCGGCATCCGAGAAGATCAGGATGCGCTTGGCACCGCGCATGAAAGCATCGGTCTCGGCAAGATTGCTGCGTGGGGACCGGCTTTCGAGACGCTGTCCACCGCGCGCGTCAGCCACGATCCGGCGCAATCGTCCGGTGACCTCGGCAACCTGATCGACGCCGAAATGGCCGATGATATGGTCCAGCGCGGAGCCTACGACTGGGAGAGCGCACAGTTCTTCCAGCAGCTGTTCGCGCATCTGCAGCGCCTCCTGGCTGTGAACAGGTCGCCCGTCTTCGTCGGTCATCGGCTCGGACCGGACATTGCCGGAATCGTCGGTGTAGGTTCGCATCTGTCGCGTCGGGAACGCCGCGCTCAGATAATCCATGAGGAATTCTTTGCAGTCGCAGTTTATGTCGAGCGTGGCGGCGGGAGGCGCAGGTTTTCTTCGGTTTTCCATGATTTCACTCCAGATAATTGCCTGAAAAGGTTGAATGCTGGGGCCGTTAGGATTGTCGGC
>JAEXHR010000114.1 GCA_023449855.1 Pseudomonadota bacterium
GCCGACAATCCTAACGGCCCCAGCATTCAACCTTTTCAGGCAATTATCTGGAGTGAAATCATGGAAAACCGAAGAAAACCTGCGCCTCCCGCCGCCACGCTCGACATAAACTGCGACTGCAAAGAATACGTGTAATGTTGAGCTCAACATTACACATATTCGCGGGGCGAAAGATCGATGTCGAGATCCGCGCGCTCATCGGCCGAGAGTTCGCCGAGGCGGCGGTCGAGGATGGCTTCGGCCGTCGTCACCAGCTGCAACACGACGGATTGATCTGCGGCAAGATGCTGTTCGATCGCGGCGATGACGGTCGGCAGCTTCGACGACAGGAGGAGTGCGCCGAAAAAGCGTTGCTTGCATCCCTCGAACCGTGAGCGCGCTGCGGCCTTGGCGCCGGAGTTCAGGGTCTTGCCCTCGGCAGCATCCACGACGCCGGTGAGTTCGAGGGCTTTTTCCAGACCGCGGTGAATGATTGCCCATGCGTCGGCATAGGTGTCATAGACTTCGATCTGTTCGGGCGTCAGTTCGTGGCGCAGGATGTCGTATTCGACGCCTGCGAAGCTGAGTGCGCGCGCGGTATAGAGTCCTGTGGCCTTGAGATCGCGGGCGACCAGCTCCATCGCCGCGATGCCACCCTGACGGATCTGGGTGATAAAGGCTTCACGGTTGGCGAAGGCGGTATCTGGCCCCCACAGGCCGAGCCGCACCGCATAGGCAAGATTGTTGACCTCGGACGCGCCGGTGGCGGACGCATAGAGCACGCGCGCGAGCGGCAGATGGTTCTGGAGCAGGACCCCTGCGATGCCCTGCTGCGACCCCTTCTTGGTGCCCATCGATCCCTCGCCGCCTGCAACGCCGCCCATCTCATGGGCTTCGTCGAAAGCGATCACGCCGTCGAAATCGGCACCTGCCCAGGCAATGATCTGGTCGAGCCGCGTGGCATCGCCCCGGTTTGAGCGCAGGGTCGGATAGGTGACGAACAGGACTCCCTCGGCCATCGATATCGGCTCGTCGATTTTCCAGCGCGAGAGCGGCTGCACATCGGCGGCAAGACCGCCCAGCGCGGTCCAGTCCCGGATCGCATCGGCGTGCAGTGCTTCGTTCTTGCTGATCCAGATATTCTTGCGACGACCGGCAAGCCAGTTGTCCAGAATGACGGCCGCGACCTGACGCCCCTTCCCTGCCCCGGTGCCGTCGCCCAGGAAATAGCCTTTGCGATAGGCCCGACCGTCGTCGGCGAGGACCAGGCCGACGCCTTCCTTGTCGGGCTTTGACAGGCCGGGGATGAACTGGGTCCAGGCATGACCGGCATAGACGACGGTCTCGAGTTGCGAGGAGGACAACAGCCTGTCCGTCACGGTTCGCTCAGGGAGCGCGGGCACATGGGAGGGGATCGGCGCCGGGATCGAGCCCATGGCGATGGATTCGACCAGGGCGGTCGGATGCTCCCCAGCGGTATCGAAGACGATCCGGCTCGGGCGATAGGGAAGATAGACGCCGGTCTGCTCGGCCAGCGGTGCCGCCGTTTCGAGGACGGCATAGCTTACGGGAAGCACGTCGTTGCGCGCCGGTGCGCGGAAGATTCGCGGCGTGGCGGCGGGCTTCGACTTGACGCTGCGCATCAGCGAGATCGGGCCGCTGCGTTTGACAGGCGTTGGCGCGACCGCGGTCATTGGCAGGCGTGGCGGGATCGCGAGGACATCGAGAAGGTCAGCGACATCGCGGCGCTGGATCGTTGTTGTCGTGGTATCGCCCACGGCCTTGTCGATGACGTAAAGGCGGACTGCGACCCCGGTGCCGTGCTTGCCATAGGCATGGGTGAGCCGGATCGAGGTGCGGAGGCTGACGCTGGCGAGCGTGGTCGACCAGACCGATGCCATGCGTGCCGATTGCGCAAACCAGTCGGGCATGATTGCCACGACGCGTCCCCCCGGTGCCAGACGTTTGATGGCGGCCTGGAGATGGCGGACGGCTGCCAACGCATCGGCGCCGCGGCCGAGCGACCGCGAGAATGGCGGGTTCATGAGGATGAGGCCGGGGCGCGGTGCTGCCGTCATGACGCTGGCGATCTGTGCGCCGTCATGCCCTGTGACGCTGGCAAGTGGATAGGCCGCTGCTAACCGAGCGCGGCGGGCCGGGTCGATCTCATTGAGATGAAGCGCCGCGACAGGTGGCAGGCAGGCGATCAGCAGGCCGTTGCCCGCGCTCGGTTCAAGGACGATATCGTCGTCCTGTGGCGCGGCAAGCAAGCAGGCAACCGCCGCAAGGTCGAGCGGCGTCGAGAATTGCTGCCAGTCGATCTGTTCCTCGCTGCGGACGGTCTGGGTGGGAAGTCGGCCGACAAGAGCGATCGCCTCTGCGATGCTTGGAGGCTTTGCCCCGCCATTGACCGCCAGGACGGTCGCATGCTCGAGGATTTCGAAGCTCTCGCGCTGGGTCCAGTGGCCATCGGCGTCGCTGCCGCCAAAGGCGTTTGCCATTGCGTCGTTAAGCTTGGCGCGGGTGATTTTGACCCCGCTTGCGATCGAGGCCGCGACGTGACGGGCAGCAGCGGTGGCATTTCCGGCGCGGGCAGGCGCCGTATCGAACAGGTCGGTCATGGGGATCTCCAGGGCTTGGGCTGCTCGTGCAGCTCGCAAACCCGATCCCCCTCCCCTTCAGGCTCCTGGCTTCAGGACGTCGGCCCAGTCGCCGAAGCGCGGCGGTGGCGGCATCCGCTTGAGGATGAACCCCTGTGGGCGGTAGGCGGCCCAGGCTTTCCGCCGCGCGCGCCGCCCTTCGAAATCATTATCCTCGGCGAAGATGAGCGTGGTGACACTCGCGGGGATATAAACACGGTCGAGGCGCGCTGCGCCAAGGGTCGCCCAGCAGGGAATGCCGTGGATCTGGCTGAAGGCAGCCGACGTCTCGAACCCTTCGCCAAGGGCGAGTGTCTCGCGAACGCGCACCCCCTGCCACGTCGCGCCGCCCGGCGTTCCCAGGGTGACCTTGTCGAGATAGCTCCCGGTCTCAAGGTCGAGGAAAATACGCTGGATCGCTCGAAGTACGCGCCCTTCCCGCGCCGCGACCAGGAGGGCCGGGAGAAAACGGGTCAGGGGCTTTGGACCCCACGGGCAGCGCGGATGAAAGCGCAAGTCGTCGAATGTGCCGGTGATACCGCGAAAGCGCAGATAGGCTTGCGCCGGCGTACCCTCGATCGGGAGAGCATCGTTCCACAATCGCTCGAGATTTGCGGGGCGTCCAGCGCGCTGGGCGGGAGGTGGCTCGTAGCGACGACCCGGTTCGATGCGGGCGATCTCGCGCAGGACGTCGTCTGCCGCGCAGCCGGCAAAGCAATGGACCAGGATGCCGTCATGCCCTTGCCGCAGCGACAGGCTGGGTTTGGAATCTGCGTGCGCAGGGCACCGGCACATGGCGTTGAAGCCGTGCCATGTGCCGCCAAGGGTGCCGACGATATCGACGAGGGTCTGGGTGGGTTTAAGGGCAACGAGGGGCATCACATATCCTTTCTCGTCTGCTCGACCCCCCTCCCCTTTTCTGATCGTCCTATCAGCGGTCCTTCGTAAACAGCGCCCAGGCTTCTTCGATGAGTACGCCCTGGGTGACGCCTCGGCGCTGAGCTTCATCCGCGATTTCTAATGCGACATGCGGCAGTACCTTGGCGTGGACTTGTCCTGTTCTTGGACTTGGACGCCGACCAGCCTTGCGAGGTTCAGGGTCGCGAGAAACGAACCCATGTTCTTCTGCCGCCTCGTCTGCCGCTCGGAGTGCAGACGCATCTTGTGGTTTTGGCCGGGTTTTCAGGCCACCGATGTCGATGGCGAAACTTGGCTTTTCGGTCATCGTGCAGTCTCCTTCAGTCGTTCTACGACGGCTTGCATAAATGCTGAGGCGTTCTGCTGTGCTGCGACTGCATTCCCCTGGGGTGGCATCGTGTAGAGATCGCCACCGAATTCGAAGAGGCTGGAGAAAGCCGATCGTTCCAACAGGTCGGGTTCTATAACGTCAACGCCTTGTCCACGGAGCGAAGCGACAATCCCGGAATGCTGCTTGGAACGGACTGTTTTTGTCATCGTGAATACCGCGGCATATCGAATCTGCCGACCCAGCGATTCCTCTTCTTCCATTATCAGGGCGATCGCGCGTGCGCCGATTGTTGCATCGAGAGTGGTTGCTCGCATCGGTGTAATAACAAGATCGGCTTGCGATATCGCTCGCGACATCAGTCGTGAAGCCACACCTTCCATGTCGACGATGACGATTTCCCCATCGCGATCGAATTCTTTGATTGTTTTGATGACTGTCGATTCCGTCACGTCGTTGAGAACCTTGATTCTCGGAGGCAATGCTCCTCGGCTTGCCCAAAGGCTGACGGACATATTCGGATCGCAGTCTAGAAGCGTAACGGGCACGCCAGCGTGAGCGAGTTCCGTGGCCAGAATGACCGCTGTGGTACTCTTGCCGGCCCCTCCTTTCGGGGACGCGATCGTGATTGTTGGCATGGGGACCCCCTGAATGTTGTTGCCCGGAGCGCTTTCGCAAACCGGGTTTTGGTATCAATCGGATATGCTTATCAACCGGATTTCATCGATGACCAGATATGGCAATTAACCTGGTATATGCCATAACCGGATTGGAATGGAAACCCGGTATTGGCGTCGACCGGGTACTCGAGATGACCCGATAATTCCTTGCACCTGATAAGAGGGCTTACCCGATAATCCCTTATACCTGATAACACATCATACCTGATATTCCTAAATATCCGGTTTCCCAGATTATCGGGTGATCTCAATAATCCGGTATAACCTCTAACTCGGTTCGTCAAATTATCCGATTAGGATCGTCATGCGCCCAGGAGCGATGAGGGCGTGCACACAATCGTGCACAGCGGGCTTTGACCGAAGCCAAGTGACTTAGGGCCCGGAAGCAAAGCTCATTTGGTAGTTGCACGATCTGATACGATCAGACTGACGTCGAGTAGAGGGGCGCTCTGCCAATTTAGCTCAACAAGTCACCCCTTGACGGACGCACAGTGTAATTTTTTTCCACATTGACCGGATTGGTCGACTCTGGCTGTTTGAAGCTATGAACTCATGCCTCGCAATAAGACTTGTAACAGGTGTAACAGCGATCGCGGCCGTTTCTTCACCCGTCGCTGCGTCGCAGCGTAGAGTCGAGATCGTCGCCTTTGGTGACATATCCCGGGGTGCTGTAATTGATGTCGGTCCCGCGCGCGCTATCCCCAGGCAAGCAGACGTGCCTGAGATTGGTGTTTCGCCGGAAAGACTTCAAGCCGATTTCCGCAATATTACAGCGGGAGAGAACGCCTGGGGTTCGGATATACCGAATCCTTCGGTTTCTGTTCCTCTTTGGATGCAGACCGGCACGGTGATGACCGGCGCAGCTCGGGCTGCGCAAAATGTCGTCGCACCCTTCATGTATAGTCCGGCCGCCTGCTCAATCACGCCATACCGTCCGCGTGGCGATCTGGCCCCTTGGCAGGAGGCACGAAGAGCGCGCTATTTCCCGATGATCTCAGCCGTAGCTTGTGAAGCTGGGGTCCCGACCGGCCTTCTCGACGCTCTAGTGGCCCAGGAAAGCCAGTATGATCCGCTTGTGGTCTCGCCCAAGGGCGCCGTTGGCCTGACCCAGTTGATGCCTGGCACGGCGCGCGGGTTGGGCGTTTACAACTCTCGCGATCCGCTTGCCAATCTGAGGGGAGGGGCGAGGTATCTTCGTTCTCACCTAGACGAGTTCAAAAGGGTCGACTTGGCGCTGGCAGCCTATAATGCCGGTCCGGGTCGCGTTCGTATGCTCGGCCGGATACCGCCGTTCCGTGAGACGATCGATTATGTTGCCGCAATCACCAAGGGTTGGAGCAACGGCGTGTCAAGAATGGCGTCGATCCAGACGGCTTCCCACCCCAGTCTTCCTAGGATAGCGCAGGGCAGGGGGGTCGAATTGTTTGCCTACACATCAACGAGTGTTTCAAACCCCAGATAGTGTGCAAAATAGATCGCAATACATAAAACTGCCGGCGCACCTTGGAGATAGTTGATCTGCCAACGTACCCAGACCCTGGGGAGCACGAGCATCTTATCCAGCGTCGATGTTGTGGGAAGACCGATTCCCCCCTGTCGATAGTCGTAAGCTGTTTTGGCAATTGCGAAGGTAGCGCACATTAATGCCATGACGCCGACGGCGGCATAGAGGGAGAGCCAGGCCTGAACTGTCGCTTGGGGCATGTTCGCTACCTAACAGTAAGATCCTGTCGCTTCCTTAACTCTCTGATCGTGCCGAAGTTACCGGAGGCTGGATCAGTTTGCGCTAAGGGATGCAGTCGCTTTGAGCGCGCGAAGGGAAGGGTGGCATCGTTGGATTAGCGCTCTTAAGCTGCGCAGACTGGCGCTATGGTCCCGTTCATCAACGAAAATCAGCTGAACCAAGCATGAAGGCGGCCTTTTGAGCGCCACGGTAAACGCTTGCTCCTTTCGGGAGCACCGCGGCGCACAGCGCCGCGTTCCACGGCTCAATCTGGCGTTGGCGGCTGTGGCTAGTCGGGGTTGGTGGTTCTAGGGCTGTCTCGCCGTCAGGCGTTAGGGCGTTGGCCGACCAGGCCAACTCTTCTCACAGCTTATATAATATGAATCTAGGAGCGGTTGACCATTTTTTTGAGACTCTTGGTTCTCGATGGCCATGGCGAGGCTGTCCAATATGCGCCGCAGGTCCACATCCACAATCTCCTCGGCAACAACCTGTCGGGGCGAGCGCCATAGCCTCATCGCCTCGATCTCTTCGATCCGGTCGACCTCACGCTGCACCACGTCATCGGGGAGAGGAATGGGCCGTAGAAAACGCGGAAGGAATCGCGCGAGCCTGTTGGGAAAGCTCATCCGATAGACGTTGGACGTTTGTGCGTTGCGGGCCTTTGGACGATCGGCGGGAGGATCGATCGGTACGCACCGGCGCTGTTTGTCGAGCAATCCCATTTTGGAGAGGATCGATAGCCCGCGTCCAACGCTCGCGCGAGAGAGTCCGGTGTGCGTCTCGATCCATTCCCAGGTTGGGAACACCTTGCCAGCGCAGTTGCGGGCAAGATCGGTAAGCTCCTTTGGTGACACGCCTCGAAGAGGAGACCCGGATCGGCAAAGGCGGGACCCTGGCGGCGCAGCTGTCGCGGCTCAACCTGATCGTGCTTGACGAGCTCGGTTATCTGCCGTTCGCCCGCTCGGGAGGGCAGTTGCTGTTCCACCTCATCAGCAAGCTTTATGAGCGCACCAGCGTCATCATCACCACGAACCTCGCCTTCGG